>CAIYXO010000802.1 GCA_903930165.1 uncultured Verrucomicrobiota bacterium
AGGCCATCCACCGTCTGCTCACCGGTCCGCTTGCCGATGCTCAGGTGGGCCGGCTGGCCGCCGGGTGGGCGAATTCCACTGGCCTGAAGTCGGAGCTTGTAGAGCCCGCTGTGTTCCGGACCAGACTTTCCAAACCAGTTGGGCGAGAACGCATTCCGGACGGTGCCGGGAAAGAGGAGGTAACGCAGAGGCCGCTTGATGCCGAACCGGTCCAGCGCTTCCTGCTGGCTCTTCCCGCCGCCGTAACGTAACTCCGCCGCCGTCTTCCTGACGTTGCGAGCCTCCGCCACAGACGAAGATGGAAAAGCGCGGTCGAGGACGAGTCCCGCCGCGCGGTAATAGCGGTCCATATGGGACGGCGAGAGCGAAAGCTGCGACCCGATGCGTTCAAACCCGTGCCAGAGCGTGTCTTCGTTCAGCTCACCCGGTTTGGCCGGATCGTACCGCACGCCGAGCAGGTCATAGACCGTGTTCTGATATTCCTTGCGACTGAGCCGATAGTGCGCCACCGCCGGCCGCGCCGCCATGCGAGCCGACCGGCCCTCTTTGACGAAGGAGTCGAGATTCGTGACGAACGCCGCGATCTCCGCCTGCGTTGGTCGGGGCTCTGTCTCCGGAGGCATGTCGCCGCTGTTGACGTTTTCGAGAACCTCCGCCCAGTGATGGCTGTCCGCGCTTGCCTTGAAATCCCGCGACAGCCGGTCGATCCGCACGTCGCCCTCTTCCCTTTGAGGGCCATGACAGCGAACGCAGTGCTTTTCCAGGAAGGCTTCAAACGGCTCCGCCCCGCATGCGGCACCGCCAAAGCCAAGGCTGGAAGTGAGGAGCAGCGCGGCAAGCAGGGTGACGGTGGGTTTCATAGCGGTCTTTATGACGGTAGTCCCCGTCGCCCAGTATGTCCGCGTGAGGCACTCGGAAGCTAGGATAGTCTGAAGAATGAAGGATAGGACGGTCCCCAGCACATTTTACTGAGATTCCAGACACCATGAAACGCATCCTGATCGCCGTTCTGCTTGGCTTCGGCATGTCTGCCACGGGCCTCGCCGCCGAGGCCTTTCGCGTCTATGCGGCTTCCAGCACCACGCAGACGCTTTGGATTGTTGACGCCGTTCCCAAGGAGGACGGTGGCCTGGAACTGAAGATTGCCGAAAAGCGGGACCTGGGTTTTCCCGGTCGGGTCATTGCCGCGCATCCAGAGAAGCCATTGCTCTATGTCTCGGGCAGAGGGGGAGAGCGGGGCAGGGTGCCGGGGGCGGTGGTGACTTTGGCGAGCAGCGGCAGCTATGCGAGCCACCAACGCATAGACCTGAATGACGACGCCGCCTACCTCAGCCTCGATCGCAGCAGTGCATTTCTCTTCGGCGTCAGCTACGGAAACGGGCGGCTCAATGTCTACCGCCTTGGCGAAGACGGAGTACCGGGAAAAGCTGTGGCGACCGTTGACGAAGGAAAAAAGGAGGCGCACTGCGTCCTGGTGTCGCCCGACAACAAGTACCTCTATATCCCCTATGTGAAGGGCAGCCTGGCGCTCCTGCAATACAGCTTCGATGCGTCGTCGGGGACCGTCACTCCACTCGATCCGCTCAATGCGAATCCACCGCCCGGCACTGGCCCGCGCCACCTCGTCTATCATCCCACGTTGCCGATGGTCTATTTCACGAATGAACAAGGCCTCGGCCTTTCCACTTATGAACGGCTCTCCGACGGGCAGCTTGCCATGCGTCAGAACATCGCCATTCTGCCGGAAGGCATGTCGAAGGAGGGCCTCAGCGCCTCCGACCTGGTGATCACGCCGGACGGCCAATTCATCTTCGCTGGATTGCGGGGGCACAGCCAGGATTTTGACCGGATCGTCCGTTACCGAGTGAGGGAAGACGGCCAGGCTGAGTTGCTCGGTCTGACGCCGACGGACAAGATTCCCTGGGGGCTGGCGTTGTCGCCAGACGGAATGTATCTGCTCGTTTCCGCAACCTCCGGGGCGAGGCTTTCGGCCTACATG
>CAIYXO010000803.1 GCA_903930165.1 uncultured Verrucomicrobiota bacterium
CCACGGCGGCCGCGGCCCGGACCGGTCCGCCACGGCGCCGTCTCAAGCCGGCGGATCCCTGGTGGGAATCGCCGTCGGCACCGGACCTGGAAGCGCTCTGGCCGAACCTCGTCGCGGTGGCGGCGGAGGCGAACGCGCATCGGCGGGACAGTGGCGTTCCCGGCCGCCCGGAGCTGGTGCATCTGGCGGCGGTGCGACTCGCGTCAGGGGATCTGTTCAACGCCTTCCTGGCACCTCGTCGGCCGCTGGCGCCCGGCGCGCCGCACCATCTGGAGGTCACCCGCGAGGACCTGCTCGGAGGCGGGACGGTGGATGGGGAACTCGCGCGGTGGACGGACTTCGTGGGTTCGTCGGGAATCCTGGCGGCATGGGGGAGTTTCGCGGTGGAGCAGCTGTCGCAGGAGGCGTGGTGGCCGGCGTCGCCCCCGATGGACCTGCGGCTGCTGGCGGCGCACCGCTTCAAGCGACGGCCGGGCTCGGCGGAAGCGGCCTTGGCGGCCTTGGGTGGGGTTCCCGAGCGGGGAGCGCGCTTGCCTGGGCGCGCCGGACGGACGGCGTTCGCCGTGGCGGGGTTCCTGGAACGGATGCGGGAAGAACAGCGGATCGGACGCTCGGAGGGGCGGACGGGAAAGGCCGTGGAGGCGGAGTCGGTCAGAGGCTGCGGAGCCAGTCTGAAAAGCGGATCCGCAGCGAGTCACGACGGCGGAGGCTGACCGAGGTGCGGCCGAGCGGGATCACGGCGGCCGAGATGCTGCCGGGGCCACCGGCATCCCGGTTCGGTTCGGAGACCTGCAGCTGCCGGGTCTCGTCGACGAGTTTCACCCCGCCGCCGGCGGCGCGGACGCGGACTCCCCGTGGAATGCCATGGATGGCGGTCGCCCCGTAGTGGGCGACCAGAAGCACCAGAAGATCCTCGATGGGAGGCAGCGACAGGCGGCCGTCCGTGTAGAGGCTTCGCAGGCGTTCCGTTGGAAGGTTCGCCGTTTCAGGCACCGCGCTACGCAAGGCGATCCGGGTCGGGATCGAGTTGCGTCGATAGAACGCGTGCCGTTTGCCGAGCTGGGAAATCAGTTCCGTGGATAGGATCGGCTGCCGTTCCAGGTAGGTCTGGCAGAGGTTGGCGTCCTTGAGGCAATCCAGCCGGGACTTCCCGGGAGGGATCAGGATCTGTGCGGCGTGTTGTTGGCGCAGACGTTCGAATCCGTAGAGCGCCTCGAAATCCTCGCGCGGCATACCCTCCGGCTTCCGGATCGTGAGCGTCGGCCTGTTGGAAACCGACTTCCTCCGGACGGAGATGTCCTCCGGCTCGATCACCGTGATGATCTCGCGTCCGGTGGGGATTCCGGCAAAGGAGCTTCCTTTGGAGGCGCTGGGCATTTCGAATCTGGAACGGTTCCGTCTTGGGTGCTTGCCCATGGAATCGCCCGAGATGGACGTTTGATCAACCCCAGACTGCTCCGTCCATGGCACTGGATCCGTCGGATGGCACAGCCAGACGCGGCTTGCACCGAGGCCCGGGTCGATGAGAGGGATCGGGCCCAAGATGGATGCATCCACCCAGTCCAACGTCCGCGAGGCCGACGGGACGCCCTCAGACACCCTGGTGCTGGAACGAACGCGTGAATGGCTCGAGAAGGCGGTGATCGGCCTGAACCTGTGTCCGTTCGCCCGCGCGGAGCACCTGAATCGGCGGATCCGATACCGGGTCAGCGCGTCCGAGGATACGGGAAGCCTCCTGGCCGAGTTGGAGGAGGAACTCCGACACCTCGCCGGGACGGAACGCAGCCAATGCGAGACCACGCTGATCATCCATCCCCGGGTGCTCGGGGATTTCTTCGACTTCAACCTGTTCCAGTCCGAGGTGGCGCTGTGCGTCCAGCGGTCCGGCCTGAAGGGCGTGCTGCAGGTGGCGAGCTTCCATCCGCACTTCCGGTTCGCCGGAACCGAGGCGGACGACATCACCAACTTCACCAACCGGGCACCCTATCCGACGCTGCACCTGTTGCGGGAGGAGTCCATCGCGGCCGCTGCGG
>CAIYXO010000804.1 GCA_903930165.1 uncultured Verrucomicrobiota bacterium
AGGAAGACCATGTGTTGGAGCCCGCTCGGTCCAGATGTTCCAGGACCAAGGTCAGGGCGGAGGCCGTGGAATCCCTCCGAATCAGGTAGGCTCCGTCCTCTCCGTCCCCCAGGAGTCGAAGAATGCCGGGGTCCGGCAGCGCCAAGGGCTGCAGTCGGACCTGATCCTCGACTCGGAGGTGGAATCGCGGCGAGTTCGTGGACGCCGCCGAATAGGTGCCGGAGCCGGATGGCCGGACGCCGGCACGCATCAATTCCAAGTCCACGTCGGAAAGGGGATTTCCATTCCGACTCCAAGCCTCTGGAGAAGAGCCCGCGATCCCTTGCGGAAGAGGTAGGACCGTCGGCGAAGGCAACGACGATCCGACCAACAGGGAGATCGCGGACTCGCGCGGATGGCTGGAACGGAGGTTTTCGTAGGGGCGACTGAGCCAGACGCGTCCCTCACGGCGGACCTCCAGTTGGTAGGTGTCCAAGTCTGGAAAGATGGGAAAGACGGGAAAGAACGCCTGCGGCGGATCTGCGTCCAAGTGCAGTCGTGGGCTGGAAGCCCCTGGGATGCGCTGGCCATTCCGGTACCAGGCGAACTCCTGTCCGGGCCACTCGGAAACGCCGACCGGGATGTCCAAGGGCTCGTCGGGATAACGAAGGCGTGGCTCCGGTGGTTGGACCGTGATGACTGGAACCCGGTTCGTCGCAGCCGACTCCATCGGGAAATCCAGGGCCACCAGCACCCGACTCCCGCGGAGGCGCACCTGATCCCTGTCGATGCACAAGGCTTGGAGGTGGACACGGCCTCCGGCTCCGATGCAGATCCGAACCTCCTTCGAAACCGACGATAGACCGGTCCGCCATTCTCGGCTGCCACCGACCGCAATCCGTTCTCGTTCGTCCACATCGGGGCCAATCACCTCCAGCCACGGCCCACCGTTCCAAACCGTCTTCGCGAGCCTGTTTCCCAAGAAAGGGACCAGGGGATGGAAGCTTGTCGGGCCGAATCCGACCAAGTGACCCGAGCGGTTCCAACGGACCAGCCAGGATTGGCCATGCCTCAGGAGCATGTTGGCGACTACGTCTCCATTGGGAAACCCGAACAACTGGGCCCGGGTGGAGTCGATCCTTCCAGTCTGGGTTGTGCTTGGGGGAAGATCTTCGAACCAAGTCCAACCGGTCTCCGGATCCACGGCGGCCACCCGGCCGCGGGTCATACCCTCTCCGCCGGGCACCTCATTCCATAGGCCATGGACGCGATCCCTTTCATCGCACACCAGCGCGGCTGCGGCGGTACTGGAATCGAATCGGAGAACCTGCTGATGGGTCCGTGCTCCATCGGGGGAGTACCAGTCCACCCAATGATCTTCTCCCCAGCGCCCTGCGATCACCACGCCTCCGCTTGGTCGCAGCGCAAGCTGTTCGCAAACGGGTTCGGGCGAGAACCCGGTGCGTTCCACCCGGACGGTGGCCGTTCGTCGTCCGTCTGCGCCGGAGAAATGGTGGGCCGTCCTCTCCTCCAGACGGCCGCTCCAGAAGCCGCCTGAGGCGGTCGGGAGAATGAGGCTCCCAAACCCACCCTCCGGCCGTTCGGCGGTCCACAGGATCCTTCCGGTCGGATCCACCCGGGCCCATCCGTCCGTTTCGGAGCGCACCAGGACGCCGTTGCCGGCGGTCAAGCCCAGGAGTTGCAGATACGGGCCAGGGATCTCCCAACGAAGTCTTCCCTCCGCATCCAGCCGGCGAAGGCGTCCGTCCAACAGCTCAAAGACACCTCCGTCGCCAGCGTCCACCAAGTCGGCCTTCCCGACCCAGGAAACGCGATCCTCCCGCCTCCAGCGTTCCGTTGCCCCCGGAGCCCGTTCGACCTCGAACACGGTGTTCGTGAACGTCCGGTCTGGTGCGGCGGTGCGGAACTCGTAGACGTGCCGGATCGCGGTGGAGGCAGCGGTCAGGGGGAGCGCTTCGCCGGTGGCGCCCGGGATCGGTTCACCGTCCAGGAACCACTGGGGCCGGGTGTCAGCGGCATAATCTGTCGCGTAGAGAACGGGAGCCGAGTTTGAGGCGAATGGCTGGAGGTAAGTCCGGGTGTTCTTCCGGCCAATGAAGCGCGTGGAGAGCAGCGGGCTGACCAGCGTTCCCAGGCGGTTGGAAACCACGACCTGGGCTTCGGCAATGCCGTCTGCAGACCCGGGTGAGAAAGCGTAGAGGAGTCGGCTGGTTCCTTGTCCGAATAGGGTGGAGATAGAGGAAACCGGCCCAGCTCGAACGAGGCGACCCCAGTCGTAGAAAAGGGGGACGTCCCCGTCCATCTCCACCGTGCATTCCGCCAGGCCGGGCACCAGCAGGTCGGGGGTGGAAGTCGCCGAACGGGGATGGGGCGATCCTGGAACATCGACCGTACCCACCGCGGTCAGCCGGACCTGGCGTCCACCCTCGAGGAACCGAGCGCCGGATTCGGCGGAGAACCCGGCGGTCCGGTCCAGGTTCCGGCCCAAGAGGAGGACCGGTCCCGTCCAGCCGTTGGTGGAAATTCGAACCGCGAGGGGCTGATGCCAGAATCGGGGATGCCGCCGATCGGTCACGGCGGCCACGGAGCCGTCTGGCAGGGGGAGGAACTGGAGCGCCTCCGGGTCTTCGTTTTCCAAGGTGGTGGTCCAGGAAACCGCCCCGTTGCCCTGGACGGCACAAATCCGAGTGGTGGCGTCGGAGCCATCGATGGTGGCGTGGATGGCAACCAACGCCATGAATCCAGCCCGCTCCGGCATCGGCACGACCGAATGGATGGGAGCCGGGTACCCGAACTGGGAATTCCACTCGAGGTCCATCGGATACCGATGGGCTCGCTTTCCGAGCTCGATGTTCCAGAGGACTGCCCCGGTCCGAGACGAAAGTCGGGTTAGCCACGCACCGTCGATCATCAGCAAGTCTCCGTCCGGCAGTTCGTGAATGGCCCCGGTGTCGCTGAATCCATACGCCAGCGGACGAATCCAGGCTGGGTTACCGGGGCGGTCCAACCGCAGGCACTGTCTTCCGAGCCCATGGCCGAACAGGGCCACCGCTCCTCCGTCTTCTGTCGCCACCGGGTTGGCAATCGGCCCACGCCACGCCTTTCCGCTGGTCCAGGCCAATCGGCCGTCGAGGCTTACTGAGGAAAGTCGCCAGAGGTTGGTGTAACCCTCCTCCACTTCGCCATCGCCTCGGGCGGAATGGGGGAAAACGAGGTGTCCCGCCTTGATGACATTGTCCGACAACGGAAAGACCTGGGGCAAAACTGCTGGAACCCGGTTGGTCCACGTGACGGACCAGGAGCGGGAGCCGTCCGAGGAAAAACGGCGGATTTCGCCCACCTCCGGACCGGGGTGCATCGAGACCAGACCCGCTTCGATGTAGCCCCCGTCGGGAGTGGAGAACAACCGGGCTCCCGTCAGCACGGGTTCATTGGTCACCGTCCGCACCCGCAGGACAGCTCCGTTGGGGTCGACCTCGGCGAGGTGTGTCACGGTGTTGGACGGAAAGGTGGCCGCCACGATCGAAGCGGCCCCGCCGGGAAGGGAAGTTCCCACCACGGGCCAGTAGAGCGGGACGCTCCCAGGCTGGTTGGGATCCGGTTCCGGGAGTTCCGGGAAGACCAACGTCTGCCGTTCGATCTGGAGATCGGTTCCGGCCAACACGGTGGTGGCCAGGGCCAGGAGCAGTGCCGGGAACCGGGACATTTCCAGGAGCCTGTTCCCGGATGCCGCGCGCGATCAATGCCGGGCTGCCGATCTCCCCCGTCCACGGCGGTTCCCGCACTGGGGCATTGCCTTGCCGGTTTTCAATTCGCTATTACCCAACGCCGTGCCTCAACAGCAGACCCTCAAGCAACCCGTCTCCTTCGCCGGGATCGGCCTGCACGGCGGGAACAAGGTCTCCATGACCTTCCTGCCGGCCGCGCCGGGAACGGGCCTCCGGTTCCGGCGCGTGGACCTCGACGGGCGCCCGGAGGTCGAGGCCCGTGCGGAACATGTCGTCGACACCCAGCGTTCCACGACCATCGGCAAGGGTTCCGTGCGGATCCATACCGTGGAACACGTCCTCGCGGCCTTCGCGGGCGCCGGTATCGACAATGCGGTGGTGGAACTGGACGCCGGCGAACCGCCCATCGCCGACGGCAGCTCCCGCGAGTTCGTGCGGATGCTCCGTGAGGCCGGGACCGTCCCCCAGTCGGACGCCGTTGAACCCTACTCGGTCGTGGCCCCAATCGAGCTGACCATCGGCGAGACCCAGATGGCGGTCTTTCCGCACGACGGCTTCAAGGTCACCTGCACCAGCTCCGATCGCGGAGGCCGGTTCACCCAGTTCTTCTCCCTCGAGGTCACTCAGGCCTCCTGGGAAAAGGAACTCAGCCCCGCCCGCACGTTCTGCTTCTACGAGGAGATCGAGTACCTCAT
>CAIYXO010000805.1 GCA_903930165.1 uncultured Verrucomicrobiota bacterium
CGGCCATCCAGGTCGTGAAGCCCTTGATGTGGTGGTCCCGTCCGTTGCCGCTCTGGCTCATCGGGGTCCGGCCGAACTCGCCGCCCCACAGGACCAGGGTGTCGTCCCACATCCCGCGTTCCTTGAGGTCGGTCAGCAACGCATGGCAGGCGCGGTCGATCTCGTCGTGCTTCAGGCGGATGTCGTGCTTCAGGTTTCCGTGGTGATCCCAGTCGCGGTGGTAGAGCTGGATGAACCGCGTCCCGCGCTCCGCGAGGCGCCGCGCGAGCAGGCAATTCGAGGCGAACGAGCCGTCGCCCGGCCGGCAACCGTACAGCTCGAACACCTTCGCCGGCTCGCGCGAGGTGTCCATCAGGTCCGGCACGCTCGCCTGCATCCGGAAGGCCATCTCGTACTGCGCGATCCGCGTCAGGATCTCGGGATCGGCCACCTGCTCGTGCTCCAGGCGGTTCAGGCGGTTCACGGCGTCGATCACCTGACGCTGGTCCCCGCGCTCCACGCCGCGCGGCGGCTGCAGGTACAGCACCGGGTCGCCCTGGCCGCTGAACTTCACCCCTTGGAACCGGCTCGGAAGCATACCGGAACTCCACTGCCGCGCCGCGATCGGCTGCATCTGGCCGCCGCGTCCGCTCGAGACCATCACCACGAAGCCGGGCAGGTCCTCGGTCTCCGATCCCAGCCCGTACAGCAGCCAGGAGCCGAAGCTGGGTCGGCCGGCGATGATCGAGCCGGTGTTCATCAGCATGTGCGCCGGATCGTGGTTGATCTGGTCGGTGTACATCGACCGGATCAGGCACATCTCGTCCGCATGCCCGCCGAGCAGCGGCAAGTTCTCGGAGAACTCTAGGCCCGCCTTCCCATACCGCCGGAAGCCCCACTGCGGTCCGAAGCACTTCAGCTCCTGTCCCTGCAGCTGGGCCAGTTGCTGGCCCTTGGTGAACGACTCCGGCATCGGCTTGCCGTGCAGTTCCCCGAGCTTCGGCTTCGGATCGAAGGTCTCCAGGTGCGACGGACCGCCCGCCATGTAGAGGTAGATCACCCGGCGCACCTTCGCCGGATGATGCAGCGGTTGGACGAAGCCTTTTGACCCGATCGGGGGCTTGGCCGCCTGGGCGAAAAGGGTCGGATTGAGCAGCGAGGCCAGCGCCATCGTGCCGAGGCCGCGCGCGGAACGGCCGAGGAAGTGGCGGCGGGTCAGGAAGTCCGGGATCGTCTGGGAGTTCATCGGCTGGGTCCTTTCGTTCCGGGGTTCAGTTGCGGGTGATGGTCTCGTGCAGGTTCAGGACCGCGCGGGCCACGGCGGTCATCCCGGCCAGCTCGGCCTGCGGCAGGTCCTTGGCCAGCGGCGCCGCACCGACGGAGAGCAGTTCCGCCGCGTCTCCAGGCGCCGTTGCGTAGCGCGCCGTCTGCTGCCGGAACAGGTCGAGCAGGACCGCAAGTTCCCGCGGCGTCGCCGGACGTGAGACCACACGCCGCCAAACGGCGGCGACCGCCGATTCGGGCCGGGTCCGGCTCTTCCGGTATTCCTCCGCCGCGAGCGCCCGGGCGGCCTCCGCGAATTCGACGTCGTTCAGCAGCACCAGCGCCTGCAGCGGGGTGTTCGAGTTCACCCGGTTGGCGGTGCACTCCTCCCGGCTCGGTGCGTCGAAGGCCGCCATCGCCGGGTGGACGAACGTGCGCTGCCAATGGGTGTAGAGGGATCGGCGGTGGAGCTCCTCGCCGACGCCGGGCACGTACTCGCGCTTCGGGAAGTTCAGCGCGGCCCAATAGCCCTCGGGTTGCGGCGGGCGGACGCTCGGTCCTCCGACCTGCTCCACGAGCAGGCCCGAGGCCGCGAGCGCGGAATCCCGGACCGTCTCGGCGTCCACGCGGAAGCGTCCCTGGCGCGCGAGCAGACGGTTGTCCGGATCCCGTTCGAGCAGCGACGGCGTCGCTACGGAGGAACGGCGGTAGGCGGTGCTGGTGACGATGACGCGGACAAGGTGCTTCACGTCCCAGGCATGCGGCGCGCGTCCCGGACGGGCCAGGGCAGGGGATGGAGACATGAACTCCGCGGCCAGCCAGTCGAGCAGCTCCGGGTGCGACGGCCATTCGCCTTGGGAACCGACGTCGTCGAGGACGCGGCTGAGCCCGGCGCCGAACAGGTTCTTCCACTGGCGGTTCACGAACACCCGGGCGGTCATCGGATTGTCCGGATGCGTGAGCCACCCGGCGAGATCCAGCCGCGTGGCCCGGCGTTCCGCGGCGGCCGTGGTCGTGTCGGTCTGGAAGCGCGCCGGGATGGCCGGCGCAACGACG
>CAIYXO010000806.1 GCA_903930165.1 uncultured Verrucomicrobiota bacterium
CATCCGGCCCAGACGCGGATCCGTGCCCGACTCGCCGCCGTCCGTGCGCGAACCCGAGGCGAGATAGAGCCGGCCGTCGGGCCCGATGGCGACATGCGAGGCGCCATGGTTGTAGGGACCGATTCCCCACGGGTAACGCATCCGGAACCACGCCTGCGGGGACGTCGGATTCCCCTGTGGATCAACCCGGGAGGTCCGATGGAGCGTCACCTCGTTCGTCACCAGGCCGGTGCCTTCCTCGCGGCGGTGGTTGGTCACGATCCACAGGCGGTTCCGCGTGTCGAGATGGAGGCCCGCGGCGGAGATTCCGGCACCGCCGTCGGGCAGGTAGTCGGCCGCGGCGAAAAGCGGAGTGATCTTCCGGGTCGCGAGATCCAGGCGGCGGACGGAACCGTCACCGGTCAACAGATAGGCGACGCGACCCTTGCCGTCGCCGGCGATGCGCACCACGAACTCGTTCAACCGGGCCGTCTCGCGGACCCGGGTTCCTTCGGGCGACTTCGGCATCGGCTCGTAGGCGTTGGCCTTCACCAGCTCCGCAAAGGTCTTGAACGGCGAACCGGCGCGGATGCGGGCCACCTCGTCGGCGAAGAACCTGCCACCTGGATTTCCCCACTGGTTGAAAACGAAGGTGAGGACGTCCGCGACCCCCTTGTCGTCGAGGACCACGGCCGGCATCTGGTTGTTGAAAGTCTTTCCGTTGACGGTGATCGGTCCCTGGAGCCCACCGACCACCGCGGCGACGGCCGACCGACGTCCCTTCTCGCCCGCGAGGAAGTCCGATCCGGCGAGTGGTGGATACGTCCCCGCGGCGCCGCGTCCGGTGACCTGGTGGCACATCGAACAGTGGGCGATGTACAGGGTCTGTCCGCGCCGGACCTGACCGGCGAGTTCCGACGGATCCTCTGCGGCGTGGGCAAGGAAGGCGCCTGACAGGCCGGACAGCAGAGTGAGCGGAACGGATCGCGGGAACACGGCCCAGACGCTATTCATCGCGGATGCCGGATCAAGACCGCTTCGGCCCGAACTGGTGCCCAAAGCCGCGAAGCAGGCCGTCCCGGTTCGGGCCCGACCTGAATCAGTGGTCGCGCTTCAGCAGGTACTCGGCGATCGCCTCCAGGGCCGTGGCCTTCCCGCCGAAAGGCTTCAGCGCGGAGAAGGCCTTCCGCGTCAGGGCGGCGGCGATGCGCCGCGACTCGTCGAGTCCGACGATTGACGGGTAGGTCGCCTTGCCCGCCTTGACGTCCTTGCCCGCGGTCTTGCCGAGAACCTCGGAAGACTGGGTGACATCGAGGATGTCGTCGATGACCTGGAATGCGAGGCCCACATGGTAGCCGAAATCCGTGAGCGCCTCGAGCTGCTGGGGTTTGCAGCCGACGCTCATGCCGCCGAGCCGGACCGAGCAGCAAAGCAGCGCGCTGGTCTTGCGTTCGTGGATGTACCGCAGCTGGGCCCTGGAAGTGGGCTTGCCCTCGCCCTCGAGGTCGGCGACCTGACCGGCGATCAGCTGGAGAGATCCGGAGGCCCGGGCCAGCTCCAACACCAGATCGCGGTGCGAATATCGGCTGTTCGATTCGCAGAGGGCCGCGATCTCGAAGGCCTGGGTCAAGAGCGCGTCACCCGCAAGGATGGCCATTCCCTCGCCGAAGACCTTGTGGTTGGTCGGCTTTCCGCGGCGCATGTCGTCGTTGTCCATGCCCGGCAGGTCGTCATGGATCAGCGAGTAGGTGTGGATGCACTCGACGGCACACGCCAAGGAGTAGGTGTCGGGATTGGGCCGCCCGCAGGCCTCGGCGGCGGCGAGGACGAGGGCGGGGCGCATCCTCTTCCCGCCGGCGAAGAGCGAGTAGCGCATCGCCTTGTGGATGGTCGAGGGCTTCTTCGATTCCTTGGGAAGCGAACGGTCGAGTGCGGCATCCACCTCGGCGGTGCGCAGGTTGAGCCAGCTGGAGAGGTCGAACGGGGGCATGTGGCGGAGCGCGTTGTAGGTTGGACGCCACCCCGGCATCAAGCGGGTACTTCCCGGTTTGACGCCCAACGGCGGTTCGCGGAGCCTCCGGCATCCCGTGATGGCAACGACGTTTGACCTCGGTCGGCTGGACCGATTCTGGAAGGCGATCGGCGGTTCGACCCCGCCCGACCTCGACGGAGGTCCACGCCAAGGAGTGCCCACGACGACCGAGATCCGGGATCGGCTGGCCTTGCTGGAGGCCGACTGGGGTTTGACGGTCCGTGATGCCTTACTGCTTCGCGCAGTGGCCTTCCTGTACAACGACCATCACGACGAGGCCCATGACCTCGTGCAGGACCTGTCGTGTCCCGAGGGCTGCCTGCTCCACGCCATCCTGCATCGCCGCGAACCGGATTTCTGGAATGCGAAGTATTGGTTCCGCAGGTGTGCCGACCACGCGGTCTACACCCGCCTGACCGAAAGGATGGCGATGGTTCCCGTGACCTCGCCCGCGATCGAGGCCCTGGTCCGGCGGCTGACCCTTTCCGGCACCGTGGACCCGATGGCGATGGTGGACGAGTGCGAGGCCGCGATCCGACGGCCCGAATCCCCGGAGTCCGCATTCCTCCGGGAGGTCCAACGCCTGGAGTTCGAATCGATCGCCCACCATCTGCTGGCGTGACGCCCGGCCGCGGGACGGATTAGGGTCCGTCTCCAGCGGAAGAATGATTGGCCTCAACGAAGTCTTGGCGGCGGTGCTGCCGGTGTTCTGCCTCGCGGCGGTGGGCGTGGCGCTACGCAAGGCCGAATGGCTCACCGAGGAGGCCGACAACAGCCTGATCCGCGTGGTGGTCAACGTCCTGACCCCGTGCCTGATCCTCGACAAGGTCCTCGGCAACGAAGCCCTGCGACGCCCCAGCAACCTCCTCGTCCCACCCCTGTTCGGTTTCGGCGGGATCGTCATCGGAATCGGGCTGTGCTGGATCTTCCGCAGGAGGCTTGGACTCGGCTCCGATCCCGCCCAACGGACCTTTTCCCTCGTCGCCGGCCTCCAGAACTACGGCTATGTCCCGTTCCCGCTCATCCTGACCCTGTTCGCCAGCCACCCGGACACCCCGGGAGTGCTCTTCGTCCACAACCTCGGCGTCGACATCGCCATGTGGACCCTCGGACTCATGACGCTCGGCCACGCCACCGGTTGGCGCGAATGGCGGCGGCTGCTCAACCCGCCCATCGTCGCGATCCTGTTCTCGATCCTGCTCAACGTGGTCGGCGCCCAACGCTTCCTTCCCCGCGCGGTCCTGACGACGGCCGGAATGCTCGGCGCCTGCGCCTTCCCACTCGGGATCGTCCTCACCGGGGCCACGATGGCCGACCAGACCCGCGAGCTGCGCTCGTCGGACACCCTGCGGACCGTTGCGTGGGCTTCGCTCTTCCGGCTCGGCCTGATTCCCGTCGCCATGCTGGCCGTCGCGATGGTGGTCCCGACCTCCGAGGAGTTGCGCCGGGTGCTCGTCGTCCAGGCGGCCATGCCCGCCGGCGTCTTCCCGATCATCCTGGCCCGCATGTACGGCGGCCATCCAGCAACCGCCGTTCGCATCGTCATCGGCACCTCGCTGATCGGCATCCTCACCATCCCCTTCTGGATCCAGCTCGGGCTCCGCTGGCTGAAGGTCGGTCCCTGAGCCGACTCGCGACCAACCACCGACCTTGATGTACAGATACTCGGAACTGCCCTCGGGACTGCGTGTCGTCTCAGCCCGGATGCCCCACCTCGCCAGCGTCTCGCTGGGAATCTGGGTCGGCACCGGCGGACGGCACGAAGCGGCCGACAACAACGGTGCCGCGCACTTCATCGAACACATGCTGTTCAAGGGTACCCGCCGGCGCTCGGCCGCACGGATCTCCCAGGACGTCGAGGGCGTCGGCGGCTACCTCAACGCCTTCACCGACGAAGAGCTGACCTGCTTCTACAGCCGAGCCGTGGCCTCGCGGATGCCGGATCTGCTGGATGTGCTGCTCGACATGTTCCTCGAATCCCGCTTCTCACCCGCAGAGGTCGAGAAGGAACGCGAGGTCATCCTGGAGGAACAGTCGATGTACCTCGACCAGCCGGCGGAACTGGTCCACGACGTCCTCAACGCCACCCAGTTCCCGCGGCATCCCCTCGGTCGCCCCGTCATCGGCACCCCACGGTCCGTCCGATCACTCGGCCGGAAGGAGCTGCTGGCCTTCCTCGGAGACCAGTACGTCGCCGGAAGGACGGTGGTCTCCGCCGCGGGCAACGTGGACCACGACGACCTCGTCGCCCGACTCGGGCGCGTCGACCCCATGTTCCGTCGCGCACCGGTCCGGCCGCCGGCGCCGGCGCCGGCGCCGCGCGGGTTCCCCGTCGTCCGACTTCGCACCCGCGAGACCGAACAGACGCATCTCGCCATCGGGTTCAGGACGCTTCCACGCGCGGATCCCCGCCGCTTCGCGTTGCGGCTTCTCAACGTCGTCCTCGGCGAGAACATGAGCTCGCGCCTCTTCCAGGTGGTCCGCGAGGACAACGGTCTCGCATACAACATCCAGAGCTCGGTCAGCGCCTGGAGCGACTGCGGCGACCTCGTCGTCTCCGCCGGACTCGACGACCGGCAGCTGGAACGGGCCCTGCGTCTGGCTTTGGGCGAGGTCCGGCGCCTGGCTTCGCGGGCCGTCGGTAAGGCGGAACTCCTGCGGGCGAAGGACTACGCCACCGGGCAGGCCGACCTGGCACTGGAAGGTTCGGAGCAGGTGATGATGTGGCTCGGGGAACAGATCCTCGGACACGGGCGGGTCACGCCGCCGGAGCAGTCACGTGAAAAGATCTCCGCGGTCACCGCCCCGGAGATTCGGGCGGTCGCCGCCGAGTTCCTGCATCCCGGCAACCTCTCGCTCGCCCTCGTCTCCACCCGTGACTCGGACGCGGGACTCAACCGGATCCTGCACCGGGCGTTCAGCTGAGCGGAGCCGGCAGGAACGGACGGCCTGCGATCGGCGATTCCGTATTCGGGATTCCCGATGTCCTGGGGTCGATACGACGGCCGGCCGACGCCTCACGACGCATCCTCCCC
>CAIYXO010000807.1 GCA_903930165.1 uncultured Verrucomicrobiota bacterium
CTTCCGTGGGATCTTCCCCGGCATCGTTTCCGTCGGATGCGGCGGCCACCTGGTGCAGGTTCAATTCGGCTTCCTCCAGCACACGCAGGATCTCCTTCGCGCGGCCGATGACCGGTTGCGGCACGCCTGCGAGGCGGGCGACTTGGATGCCGTAGCTCTTGTCGGCGGGTCCCGGCTGGATCTTCCGCAGGAATACGATCTGGTCGTTGTACTCCCTCACCGCAACGTTGAGGTTCCGCACCCGCCTGAGTCGGCCCAGGTCCTTTACGCCGCCCCCTGCGAGTTCGGTCAGCTCATGGTAGTGGGTGGCGAACAGGGTCTTGGCTCCGACCTGGTGATGCAGGTGTTCCACGATGCTCCAGGCGAGACTCAGTCCGTCGAAGGTGCTGGTCCCACGACCGATCTCGTCGAGGATCACCAGGCTCCTGCGGGTCGCGTTGTTCAGGATGTTCGCGGTCTCGCTCATCTCGACCATGAAAGTGCTCTGCCCGCGGGCCAGGTCGTCGCTGGCGCCGATCCGGGTGAAGATCCGGTCGCAGAGGTCGATGCGTGCCGATTCCGCCGGCAGGCAGGATCCCGTGTGGGCGAGAAGGGTGAGCAGGGCGACCTGCCGGATGAAGGTGCTCTTGCCGGCCATGTTCGGACCGGTGATCAGGGCGATCTGGCATTCGGCCGGATCGAGGTGGGAGTCGTTGGGGACGAAACGTTCCCCGGTCAGGGTCAGGTCGAGCACGGGATGGCGTCCTTCCCGGATCGCCAGCATCCCGCCGTCGCCGACCGTCGGAAGGATCCATCCATGGAGTCGGGCGGTCTCGGCGAAGGAGCCGAGCACGTCGAGCTGGGCCAGCGCGGAGGCGGTGCCCTGGATTCCCTTCAACTGGGCGAGAACCTCCTCGCGCAAGCGTTGGAAGAGATCGTACTCGAGCTTCGTCGCCCGTTCCTCGGAGCCGAGGATCTTCGACTCCATCGCCTTCAGATCCTGCGTGATGTAGCGCTCCCCATTGGCGACCGTCTGCTTCCGCACGTAGTCGGCCGGCACCTTGGCAAGGTGGGTCTTGGTGACTTCGATGTAGTAGCCGAACACGGAGTTGAAGCCGACCTTCAGCGACGGGATGCCCGTGCGGGCGATCTCGTCCTGCTGCAGCTTGGCCAACCAGTCCTTGCCGCCGCGGGCCGCGTTGCGGAGTTCGTCCAGTTCCGAGCTGAAGCCGTCCCGGATCATGCCACCCTCGCGGACCGCCAGCGGCGGTTCGTCGGCGAGGGCGCGGGTCAGCAGTTCGACCAGGTCCGGCATCTCCAGGACCTGGGACAACAGGTCGGAAAGCAGCGGCGGCGGATTCTCCGCGCCCGTGGCGATGCCTTCCTCCTCCAGCAGCGGCGGCGCCGTTTCCTCTTGGGGAAGGATCGCCGCGGCGGACGCGCGGATGGCCGGGATCTGTTCCAGCGCGATCCTCAGTCCGAGCAGGTCGCGGGCGTTGCCGCTTCCGAGGCTGAGGCGGCTGACGGTCCGTTCGAGATCACGCACCTCCGCCAGCCGGCTCCGGAATCCGGCCAGGACATCGGTGTTGCCGAGCCAGGCGCGGACCGCCTCCTGGCGCCGGTGGATGGGCCCCAGCGCGGCCAACGGTTGGGTGAGCCAGTCGCGCAGCCGACGGGCGCCCATCGGCGTGACCGTGCGGTTCAGGGTGGCGAAGAGGGTCGTGTTCTTCGGGGAGTCCGCGTGCAGCGGTTCCAGGATCTCGAGGTTCCGGAGCGAGGTGGCGTCCAGGACGAGGAAGTCGGTCGCCTCGTAGGTCGTAAGCCGGGTGAGATGGGAGACGTCCC
>CAIYXO010000808.1 GCA_903930165.1 uncultured Verrucomicrobiota bacterium
AGAATCGCGGACTCATGAAGATGTTGTCCCAGGCCGGCGCGCAGGCCGGCACGCCTTCTCCCGGCCCCAGCCCGGCACAATCCCCGCGCCGCTGAGTCCCCGGCGGAAGTCCGATATCCCCCTACCTTTCATGAGCAAAGTCATGCGTGTCGGCATCATCGGCGGCGGCCTGATGGGTCGCGAGGCCGCCAGCGCCTTCGGCCGGTGGTTCGTCCTGAACCAGTTTCCCGTGAAGGCGGAATTGGTCGCGGTCTGCGACCTCCAGGATTCCCTTCTCGACTGGTTCCGCCAGATCCCCGGCGTCCGCCTTCTCACCCGCAGCCACCAGGAACTCCTGGCATGCCCCGACGTGGACGTGGTCTACGTGGCCGTCCCCCACAACCTCCACGAGTCGATCTATCTCGATGTCCTGAGGGCCGGGAAGGATCTCCTCGCCGAGAAGCCCTTCGGCATCGACCTCGCCGCCGCGCGTCGCATCCGCACCGCCGTCCAGGAATCCGGGCGTTTCGTCCGGTGCAGCTCCGAGTTCCCCTTCCTCCCCGGCCCCCAGCGTGTGGCCCAGTACGTGAAGTCCGGTCGGCTCGGCAAGCCGCTCGAGGTGCGTTCCTGTTTCTGGCACGCCTCGGACCTGGATCCTTCCAAGCCGGTGAACTGGAAGCGTCAGGTCCGGACCTGCGGTGAGATCGGGGTGATGGGCGACCTCGGGATGCATGTGGTCCATCTTCCGTTCCGCCTGGGCTGGAACCCGGTACGGGTCTACGCACAGCTGCAGAAGATCCACACCGAGCGCCCCGATGGACGCGGCGGCATGGCACCGTGTGACACCTGGGACAACGCCATGCTCCACACCGAGGTGGTCATCGACGGAATGGAGACGCCGATGCGCCTTGAGACCAAGCGCCTGGCTCCGGGAGCGACCAACACCTGGTCGATCGAGGTTCTCGGAACCGACGGCGGCATCCGCTACTCCACAGCCGAACCCAAGACGCTCTGGGTCTTCGATCGACAGAAGGAACAGTGGTGGAACCGGACCGAGCTCGGTTTCCAGACCCCGTTCCCGACGATCACCGGGGGCATCTTCGAGCCGGGATTCCCGGACTGCTTCCTGCAGATGTGGGCCGCCTACGCCGCCGAGCGTGCGGGTGAACTCGGGGATCGGTTCGGTTGCGTCACCCCGGAAGAGGCTGTCCGCAGCCACGAACTCTTCGCGGCGGCCTTGGAATCGCACCGGATGCGGACGGCCGTGCCTCTGTCCTGAGCCGGGGAGTTGCTGTCGCTCAAGCCGCGAGCCGGTTGGCCCGGACGCAGCTGGCTCGACGATTCCGTCGGAACAGGGAATGACCTCTCGCAGAATGGCCAGGACATCAGCGGGGAGCCGGCGGTTCCCTCCCCGCACTCCGGCGGCGTTGCGGCATTGCGTGCCGATCGACGATCCCTTTTGGCCTCGTTGGCCAGGTCAACGGGCCGGGCCGTTGGGCGCCTGGGGCAGTTCCCCGGCAAGGTCCAATTCGATGTCCCGAAGCATTCCTTGGTGGAGGCCGACAACCGCACGGCGGGCCCGATCCTGAAGCCGGTTCGCGCGCAGGATTCCGGCATACACCGCCCGCCACCGCGGTTCCTGGACGGCCCAGTCGATCTGGCGTCCATCCATCAA
>CAIYXO010000809.1 GCA_903930165.1 uncultured Verrucomicrobiota bacterium
CACCGACTTTTCCACGCGTGCCATCAGTGGAACGCCGGAGTTGGGGCAAATGCTCGCCAACTCCTGGCAAATCTTCAAGCCGTGGGCTACGGTTGCCACGGGCACCGTGATATTTTTGGCCGTGCTCGGCTTCAGCCTGATCGGTGAAGGGCTGCGGCGGCGGTTGAGTATGGCCGAACTCGGCCGTCGCACCCCGCTCTCGAACCTGTCCCGCCAGGTTGGCGCGTGGGTTGACGATCTGCTGCTGGTTCCGGGGGCAGCCGCATCCCGGCGACGGCGCGCAGCCGGCATCGCCGCCGTGATCCTCATCACGGCCGTCGGACTGGCCCTTTGGCAGCCGTGGCAGCGAACCGCGGACGTGGTGGCCCCGAAGCTGGTTGCCGTGACGATCCCCGGCGGGCACCTGTGGGCGGCCGAACGCCGGGATCCCTCTGGCACACTCGCCAGCCCGATGACCGTGGCCCCCCCGGCCGTGATTCGCTGGATCCTGCCTGAGGCCACCGGTTTCTCCGGCGGCCCGGCGGTCGATGCACAGGGCAACATCTATGCGACATCCAACGGCGGCATGCTCTACGCGCTGACCCGCACCGGCGATGTACGCTGGCAGAGCACTCTGTTGGCTGACCCCGTCGGCGCGCCCGCGTTGGGTGTGCCCCCGGCAACCGACGCGCAGAATGCCACGGCCCTCTACGTGGCGGATAAAGCCGGCGGCCTCTCCGCATTCACACTTGACGGCGATTTCTTGTGGCGGTTCAAGACCAAGACTGGCCGCCGCGCCAGCTCGGGACCGGTTGTCGGTGGCGATGGCACGGTGTACTACACGGTCGTTGACCGGGTTGAAGCGGTTACGCCCGATGGGAATCCGGTCTGGACCAGCGCACGGTTGCCGGGTCAAGGCGAGAGTGTGCCCCGACTGGATCCCGCCGGGAACTGGCTTTATGTGCATGATGTCGCGTTGAACCTGGCGGACGGCAGCCTGGCCGATCTGAGCTCGGTCGTCAAAGCGGGGCAGGCTGGGGTGAACGCGGTCTTTACGATCGGCGGCGATGGCAAGAAGTACCTGCGCGAGAGCCACGCCGTGTTCCCGTGGCAGCAAACGGACACCGGCGGCGAGCGGACCGGGAAAACGACCTGGACCCACCAAAACTCGACCGTCTACCTGCCTGTGGAGAGCGGGGTCACCGGTCGAGGGAATGCGTGGCTGCAGTACGGCAGTCAATTTGACGACCTGCGGTTGGTTATGTTGGACATGAGCGGGCAAATGCTGCTCAACGCGCATTACCCTCAACGTTCCACTCAGGTCATCGCGACGGACGCCTCCGAGCACATCTTTGCCTGCGGCCTGAACCGCACCAGCGGCGCGGAGTGCGTCGGCTTTACCCCCGGCGCCGGGGAGCCATTCTGGCAGGTGACATTATCCCGGAATGGAAAGCCAAACGGCGGCGCCTTGGTGCCGGGCCGGCTATATGTGACCACTGTGGATGGTGCGCTGTATGCGATCGGGGACCCGTGAATCGGGGTGGATCTAATGAGCAGACAATTGTCGTAGAAAGATACAGATCATCACACTGACCGGAGGGGGCATGAGCGAACTACGCGTGGTTGCGGACTTGATGGCACTGGCGGCGCGAACAGCGCCCAAATCCGCGGGCAAGGATTTCGTGGTCACCCGCATCATCGAGGGGGACGAAGTGAAGGCGCTGGCCGAGAAGATGCTGGAATATGGTCGGCACACGGGCAAGAAGAATTTTGACCGGGATGGCGCGAGCGTCGCGGCTTCAGACGTGGTCGTGCTGATCGGCGTCAAGAACGCGCAGTCGCTGGGTCTGAATTGCGGCGCGTGTGGCGTGGACTTGTGCGAGATGCTACCGATCAATACCTTCGAGGACGAGTTTCGCGGCCCGCAATGTGCCTATCGGCTGCTGGACATGGGCATTGCTCTGGGCTCGGCGGTGAAAACCGCCGGCATGCTGAACGCTGACAACCGGATCATGTACCGCGCCGGCGTGGTGGCCCGGCAAATGGGCCTGATCGAGGCCGACGTCGTTATGGGTATCCCGCTGTCAGCGACGGGGAAGAGTATCTATTTTGATCGGTAGGATCGCCGTGAATGGGTTGAATCCAGCGTCTCTCGTTGATCACAGTCCATTTTTGTCTTATGCAAAGTGTATGCTACAATGGGGCAAGATTGAACCGCCGTCACGCTGTTCGCAAGGGAGAGATACCGATGAACGCGCAAATCCAGGAGTTCCTTGACTACCTTACTGTCGAACGGGGCAGTTCCGACAACACCACTTCGGCCTATCGCAACGACTTGACTCAATTCGATGAGTTTATGACCGGTCGGAACAAGTCGGACTGGTCTGACGTCACGCGCGATGACCTGATCGAATATATTCTTTGGCTGAAAGAACGCGAATACGCCTCCGCCACGGTGGCCCGCAAAGTCGCAGCGATGAAGTCGTTCTTCGGTTTCCTGTTGCGTACCGGCAAGATTGAGGACAACCCGGCTGAGGAGTTGGACTCGCCCAAGGTCAAAAAGCAGTTGCCGCAGACCCTGACACCTGAAGAAGTGGACAA
>CAIYXO010000810.1 GCA_903930165.1 uncultured Verrucomicrobiota bacterium
ACATCCTGGAACACATGGGGAACTTCAACGCCGTGGTCACCGAGATCTGGCGGGTGTGCCGTCACGACGCCGTGATCACGGTGAAGGTCCCCTTCTTCCTCAGCACCAAGTTCTACTCCGAACCGGACCACCGGATCCCTTTCGGCATCCGCTCGTTCGACAACTACGAGGACATCCGCGGCCGCCGCCTCCGCTTCTACGAAAAGTGGAAGCTCGGCCATCGCACGAACTACGGCAGCCCCGCCCGGTTCGTCGTGGAGTCCAAGCGGTTCCATTTCTCCAACTTCGCGGTCCTGCGTTGGCTGAATTTCTTCATCAACCTGGAACCCGTCCTCTTCGAGCGCTTCTTCGCCACGCTGATCACTCCGGAGGAGGTCCACTTCCGTCTGCGGGTCTCGAAGGACGCATGAGTCGAAGCCGGTAGGACGAAGGCTCCCCGGAGATCCGCGTCTTCCGGGTCCTCCGTGCCTCCGTGGCAACCCGTTCGGGAGAGTCTCAGTCACCCTCGCTGAACGCCCGCACACCATCCGGGCGGAACACCACGGCACGCACACCACGTCCTCGACGTCGGACCTCGGAGATCGCCCACAGGCGGGCCGAAGACGCATCCGCGACCTCGACCTCGGCGCACGGCGCGAGCAATCCGTTGCGCTCGACGCGGAACAAAACCACCCGCCAACCCGACTCGGCCGGGACCTCGACCTCCTTGGAAAACCGGATCACGTCCCCACACTCCCAGACGGGGTCGGACATCGGTGGGGAGACCGTCCTTCAGGTCACCACGGAATGGACCTCCACAATCCCGGCGTGCGACCACTTCCCCTCCTTCGGTCGTTCCTGCCCCTTCACCTTGGCCACGAACAGGCGGGAGCCATCCGCAGAGAACTTCACCTGACTGATCCGGTGCTTGGCATCCACCGTGAACACGGATTTCCCCGACGCGGTTTCGAAGAGGGCCAGGTTCCAGGTGCCTTGGAAAAGGCGACCGGCCATGACGAAGAGCCCGGCTTTCGGGTGGAACTCCAGGGTCTCCATCAGCCCTTGGCCGCTCTCGCCTTCATGGGTCTGGTCGAGCTTCTTCCCGCTGCGCCAGTCGAACCGCTGCCAGCGCTGGACGCCATTGCCCGCCATCGGATCCGCCATCGGCCCCATCCCGCAGGTGTAGATCTCCGATCCGTCCGGACTGAAGGTCATGTCGAAGATTCCACCCACGAAATGGTGGCTCTTGATGACGCCCCAGCCGGTGAGGTCGTCCGTCTTCCATCCGCCGACCTGACGGCCGGATCCGACTTCCCACACGCGGACTTCACCCATGAGGTTGCCGGCCGCCACCCGGGAACCGTCTGCGGAAAGCGCCACGGCTTGGGTCGGGGGCACGTGCGGGAATGCGCCCAGGAGTTCCCCGGAGGCCGTGTCGAACACCTTCACCGAAGGCTCGGTCTCCGGCGCGGGTTCATAGCGGTAACCGCCGACCTCATAACGCCCTGTCACCGTCGCGACCCGCCGTCCATCCGTGGACAGCGCCATGTCCCACGACCAGAACTGGTGCGCCTTCACCGCGCGGATCTCCTTCCCCTCGGTCAGGTCGTGCCAACGCAGCGTCCCGTCATAGCCGCCCGAGATCACCGTCCGACGGTCTGGAAGCAACGCCACGGCCGAGGCGTAGCTTTCGTGACGTCCGACGACCCGGGACGTATCGGCCGCCGCGTCGAGGGCGGTGATCGATCCATCCTGTCCCGCGGCGATCAGGATCGAGCCGTCGGGTGTGGCGTCGAGGGCCAGCACCGGCGCGGGAAGCCGGAACTCCCGGACGCGTTCCACGCGCGGAACCGGTTTCGCCGGGGATGTCTTCGGAGCGTTCTCGGACATGGCAGGTTCGGTGGAGGATCGCGTCAGGCCAGCACACCGCGGATCGGCTCGGCCCGGTCCTCCACGCGATGGAAGGTGGGCAGATCGCCCAAGTCGTAGGGGGCATGGGGATCGATCCCCAAGGCGGTGAAGATCGTCGCGAAGAGGTTCTTCTCGTCGTGGGCGGAACCGACGACGTCCACCCCGTCGGCATCGGTCTCCCCGACCACCACGCCGCGACGGATGCCGCATCCGGCAAGGGCGAGCGACCAGGCGTTGGGATAGTGGTCGCGTCCGCGGGCCTGGTTCATCCAGGGCGTCCGTCCGAATTCGCCCATCATCACCACCAGCGTGTCGTCGAGCAGGCCGCGCTCCTCGAGGTCGGTGACGAGGTTGAAGGCGATGCGGTCGAACTCGGGCACCAGCATCTGGTAGATCTCGTTGTGGAACACGTGGGTGTCCCAAGGCATGCCGTTGGCGACCATCACGAACGGAGCGCCGTTCTCGACGAGGTGCCGTGCCTGGAGCGCGTGGAGTCCGAACGCGCCGGGTCCGTAGCGCTCGCGGTCGCGGGCGGGAAGCTTGTCGAGGTCGAAGAGGTGGGCGCAGCTCATCAGTCCCTTCACCCGCTCGAAGACGGCGTTCTGCGAGGCGGCTGCGGCGGAGCGGCGTTCGTTCTCGTAGCGTTTGGCGAAGAACCGGCGCAGCGCCGAGCGCGCCTCGTGGTCCTCGGTGGTCATGTCGGCCTGGCGCACCGCGTTCTCGATGCGGTACTCGCCGCCGACGCGGACGGGTCCGTACTGCGCCCCGAGCCAGCCGGCCCAGTTGCCGGCCTTGAACTCCTTGAACTCGTTCCCCTCGGGACAGGGATCGAGCAGGATGAAGTTGGGAACCGGGTTGTCGAGGTGTCCCAGTTGCTGGGCGAGCACCGAGCCGAGCGTGGGCCGGATGAACGGCGGCCTCGGAGCGGACCCGCGGTTCAGCAGGTCGATGCCCTGGAGGTGTTCGCTCTGGTTGGTCTTCATCGACCGCACCACCGCGAGCTTGTCGGCGATGCCGGCCAAACGCGGCATGAGCTCGCCGAAGTGAACCCCGGGGATCTTCGTGGGGATGCTGCGGAACGGACCGCCGCTGACCCGGCCGGGCTTGGGATCCCAGGTCTCGAACTGGCTCGGCGCGCCGCAAAGCCAGAGGAGGATGCACTTCTTCGCCTTCTTCCGGACCGTCTCCGCGAACGTCGGCACCGAGAACAGCCCCGCCCAACTGGACACCGAGACGGCTCCGGCCGTCGCCATGCCCGTGAGGAACCGGCGGCGGTGAAGCACATGGTCCGGCTCGCCGCAGAGGGATCCGTTCAGGCCGGGGATGGACTCGGGAAGCGGCATCGGTTCAGTGGTTGGTCTGGAACTCCGGCGACGTCAGCAAGGCCCACAGGAGCTGCCGGGTTCCGGCCTCGGCCTTTCTCGACCGGAGGTGGTCCGCGGCCTCGCGGACCTCGTCGGCCCGCGGCTCACGACCGAACACCGACCGGATCGCCTCGGACGCCCGAAGCTTCGGATCCGGGATCGCCGCCAATCGTCCGGCGAGGCCCTTCGCCGGGTCCAACAGCGCGTCGAACAGCGGCGAGTTGGACAGGAAGAGCGCCTGCTGCAGCGACGCGTTGTACTCCGCCGCGAAGAGGTCCGGGAACTGTCGGACAAACGCCCGCCGCATCTCCTTCTCCGGCCGGCCGGCCACGGTCCCCTCGCCGGCGGTGCCGGTGACCGTGGCCAGGGAGCGGAACAACTGCTCCGCGGACAACGGCTTCTCCGGACCGGTGGCAAAGGCATCGGGAGGCGGCGGCCGCGTTCCACGGGGACGCGAGTCCAGCTGGTAGGCCTTCGTCCGGACCAGGATCCGGATCAGGCGTCGGACATCGTGCCCATGGTTCTCGAAGTCCGCCGCCAACCAGTCGAGCAGATCCGGATGGCTCGGCGGGTGTTTGGAGTCCATGAGCTCCACCGGATGGACCAGGCCGCGCCCGAACAGCAAAGCCCAGATGCGGTTGACCATGGCCCGAGCGAGCAGCGGATTGTCCACGGTGACCGCCTGCGCCAACGCGGCCCTGCGGGAGAAAAGCGGCTCGGCCGGTTCCTGGGCGGGCGTCTTGGCCGGTGGCGGCGGCACGCGATATCGGTCGGGATCGTCGACCTCCTTCTCCCCTTCCCCGGGCCACGGTTCGTCGACACGACGGCCGTTGAAAAAGGTGAGGAAGGCGGGCTGGGACTCCTTCTTGAGGTTGGCGAAGGAGACGAATCCGCCGATCGCGGACTCGGCCAGTCCGGGTCCCTTCGGCGTGTCCACGTTCTTCGTGCGATTGAACGCGGCGACCATGCCCCAGTAGTGCGCCTGCTTGATCTCGCGGGCGACCATGTGGTCGTGACACTGGGCGCACTGGATCTGGACGCCGAAAACCAGCGGGGCCACCGCCTCCGCCATCGCCTGGGCGTTGCCCTTGCGCTCATAAAGGAACCACGCCGAACCGCGGTCCTCGGCGCCACGTGGCCTGGCGACGATCAACTCCCGCAACGTTTCGTTCCATGGACGGTTCGTGCGGAAGGCCGTTTCCAGGTAGGCGTTCCAGCCCTGATCCCGCCTCTGGTCCTCGAACGCGCCGTTGCGACGCCCCATCAGGACGACATCGAAGATCTCGGCCAGATGACGCGGATGTTCCGGGGCCACGAGCAGCTCCTCGATCCACCGTTCCCGGCGGTCGGCGCGACGATCCTTGAGCCTGTGGGCCAAGTCGTCGGGAGACGGCACCGTTCCGACCAGGTCGAGGTGGAGACGCCGGAGGAAGGATGCGTCGTCGGCCGGCTTGGCGGGTTGGACCTTCCGCTGCTTCCAGCCCAATTCCAGGAAACGATCCACCACCCGCGAAGGATCCATTGAGGCCGGCGGGACCCACGAGCGTTGCCGTGGCACGGCGGCGGAAACGGCGTTCGAAGCCGTTTCGAGCCCGGCGGCGGGCCTTCCGCCGGCGGCCGGCTGACGCGCGATCCAAGTGCGGATGAGGCCGATCTGTTCCGCGGACAGCTGCCCCTTGGGCGGCATGTGCGGGTCGCCTTCCGCGGAGAGCACCTTCAAGAGCAGACTGTCGTCCGGCCGCCCGGGAAC
>CAIYXO010000811.1 GCA_903930165.1 uncultured Verrucomicrobiota bacterium
CGGCCGTGAAGGAACTCACTGCTTCGGAGCCGCGTTCTTCCGGCTCGCCTCGGCTTCCTTCTGGAGCCGTTCGGCGTCGGTGGCCTTGATGACCTCGATCTGGGCACCCTTCTTGATCTCCTCGGCGGAGGGCACCTTGATGATGTCGCTGGTCACGGCCGGGTTGGGCGGCTGCGGCGTTTCACGGATGCCGACCAGCTCGACGTCGAACACGAGGGCCGAGTTCGGAGCGATCTTCGGCGGGGAGCCGGCCTGCCCGTAGGCGAGGTCCGAAGGAATGACAAGACGGTACTTCGAACCGACCGGCATCAGCTGCAGGCCTTCCGTCCAGCCCTTGATCACCCGGCCGAGGCCGAAGGTGGCCGGCTCGCCGCGGGTGTAGGAACTGTCGAATTCGGTGCCGTCAATGAGCGTGCCCCGGTAGTGGACCTGGACGACGTCATTGGTCGTCGGCTTCGCACCCGTCCCGGCCTTGACCACCTCGTATTGAAGCCCGCTCGGCGTCACCTGGACACCGGCCTTCTTGCGGTTTTCCGCCAGGAACGCCTCACCAGCGGCCTTGGCCTTCTCCCCTTCGATCCGCCGCTTCTCATCGGCCTTCTTGCGGACCTCGGTGCTGTAGTTGCGCAGGATCACGTTGGCTTCCCCGTCGGTGATCAAGGTCGGCTTTCCGCGGAGGGATTCGGCGAAGGCCTTGATGACCACTTCTGGGTCCTGCTCGTAGGCGCCGCGGGAGATCTGGCGCTTGAAGTCGCCCGCCATCAGCACACCCATCGCATAGGAATGCTTCTCGAGGTCGGACTGGAATTTTCCCGCGCCGGGATCGGGGGCGTTGGTGGAGACGGCAACCGGTATGATCGCCGGCTTCGTGGCCGGCGCCTGGGCAAAGGCGACGCTGCAGGCCAGTCCGGCCAGAGCCGCCGCCGTCGAGACGGAAGGGATCAATTTCATGGTTACAGGCGTCAGATCACGGCGGACGCGATGTGCGTTCAACCGTGGAACTCCGGAACCGATAGCACCGGGGGACCGGGGAAGTCGAGAGCCGGGAGACGCCCAGGCCTCAGCAAAACCGGGGCGGATTCCTGCCGTCCCGGAAGCCGGATCTCACGCCAGCCCTGAAATCCGATGCAGAAAAGCCTTGTTCCCGGCGCTGCTTCCGACATTTTCAACCCCGGTGCCGCCCGCGTGGCGGAATTGGCAGACGCGCTAGATTCAGGTTCTAGTGAGTAACATCGTACAGGTTCAAGTCCTGTCGCGGGCACCACTCCCTCCTCGGTCACCCGTCTACGGGCTTCCTTCGACGGGTTGCGCCACCTTCGGCGAGTCCTTTGGCTCGGAGCTGTGGGAGTTTTCCTCCATCGGGTTGCCCACGCCTGGCTTCAGGCAATCCCCGGATCCACCTCGTCGGCCTGCCACAGGACACGGCCCTCCATTCCTCCGGCCACCACCAGCGTCTGACCCGTGATGTGGCGGGCCAAGGTGTCCGAGGCGAGAAACACCGCCGCCCCTGCCATGTCGTCGGGCCGGCCGATCTGCGGCAGCGCCATCGTCGACGTCACCCGTCGGACCACCGAGGCATCCTTCAGCTTGGCGGCGTTGCGCGGGACCACGGTCCAACCGGGACAGATGCAGTTGATCCGCCCGCCGCAGTAGTCCGCGGTGTGCGGCGCCAGCCTCGCGAACTCGTTCTTCAGGGTGCGCACCAGACCGTACGCCATCGCCGCCTTCGCCGACGCGTAATCCGCATGTCCGGCCTCTCCGAAGACTCCCGCCGTCGAGGCGATCAACACCGCGTTCCCCCGCCCCTGCTTCCGGAGCAGGCCCCCGAACTCACGCAGGCACAGGAAGGCGGAGGTCAGGACGGCGTCCACGGTCTGTCGCCATCTCGTGAGCGAGATGTCGGCGATGTCCGAGGATTCGGCCGCCCAGGAACCGGCGTTGACCACCAGGGTGTCGACCCTCCCGAACCGTTCCACCGCCTTGGAGAAAAGGCGCTTCACATCCGATTCGCGCGTCAGTTCCGCCCGGATCGCGAAGCAGTCGGGCCCGAGTTCCCCCGCCAACTTGGCTGCCCGGTCCTTTCCATGGCGGTAGTGCAACACCACCAACGCCCCTTCAGCCGCGAACCGTTTCGCGATGGCCGACCCGATCCCTCCCGAGGCGCCGGTGACCAGCACCACCTTTCCCTTCAGATGCGTCTCCATGGGTCCAAGCATGCAGCGGGCAGAACCGGGATTCGAGTCCCACGAACCGAGCCGACGACGACGAGGTAGGAGAGCGGACTCGAATCCCCGCGGCGATTGCCGGAGGATCCCCCCATGCGCCGCCTCGCACGCTGGTTTCCGCTCCTGCTCCTGTTGCTCCCCTCGGCCCACGCAGGCCGCACCTCGGTTTCCATCTCGGGCGACGAGTTCCGGGTCAACGGGGTTCCCACC
>CAIYXO010000812.1 GCA_903930165.1 uncultured Verrucomicrobiota bacterium
GGAATCGCACCGTCGCGAACCTGCCGAGCCCCTGAAGCACCCCTGCCACCTTGCCAACCCATCTCCCGCCCATAGCCTGCCGCCTGGTGGGCCTCGGCCTGTGTTTTCGAATCCGGTCGCGAGACGCCTCCAAACGGAGCCTCGAAAACGGCCGCTCCATTCGCCCATGAAAGGACCGCTTCTCCTCCTGTTGCTGGCTTGCTGCCATGTCTTGATCCCGGCCCGCGCCCAGAGTCCGACGGCAGGCAGGGAACTGGTCTTCCAAGGATCCGGCTCGGTATCCATCCGGCATCGGCCGGAGCTGAATCCCCTTCCCATGACGGCGACCGTTTGGGTGAAGACCAGTCAGGGCTCCGGCTTTGCCGGCCTGGTCAACAAATACCTCTCCGGTGCGTTCAGCGGTTGGCAGCTGTACCTGATCAACGGCGAGATCCGCGCCTGGTACTTCGCCGACTTCACCAACCACATTTGGGACGGGAGCGACGGCCTCAACGGCGGATTCGTGGCGGATGGCCGCTGGCATCACCTTGCCTTCGCCGTCGACGACAGCGGGGGCACGATCTACGTGGACGGCGTGGCGAGGGCCAACCGGGCCTGGAATGGAGTCCCGACGCGCACCGCCGGGGTCCAGGACATGAGCCTGGGTTCCTATCCTGGAGCGGCGCTGAACCTGTTCCGCGGATCGATGGACGAAGTGACGCTCTGGAACATCCGCCTTTCCCGGGCCGGCATCACGAACCTCTTCAAGCGCTCCTTGCGTGGCGACGAGGAGGGATTGGTTGCCTACTACCGTTTCGACGAAGCCGACGGGGCGCTGATCCGGGATTCCTGCCAGGTCGGTGGACAGAATGCCGGACTTGTTTCGGGCACGGTCGTCCGGGCGCTTGCAACCACGCCCCTTCTGCCGCCGGCTTCAACCAATGGACTTCCCGTGGTCCTGCGTTCTCCTGAACATCAGGATGTCGAAGCGGGATCCCCGGTCACCCTGATGGCCCAGGATCCGGAGGGGACATGGAACCACCAATGGATGCGCGGCGGGTTGGATGTCCCTTCGGCAACCAACGCCATTCTCACCTTCCCCGCCGTGTCGCCGGCCGACGCAGGCGAGTATTCCGTCCGGGTTTGGAACGGCTCCCGGTCGGTCGTCAGCCTTCCGTCGCCGATCCGGGTCCTCACCGTGCCGGAACTGGTGACCCAACCCGTCGGGGAGTTGGCAGAGGTCGGGGCCACGGCGTCCTTTTCCCCCGTGGTCCTCGGTGGGCAGCCCCTGAGTCTTCTTTGGTTTCGCGACGGAACGTTGGTGAGCCGATCCAACCCGCTTCTGCTTTCCCCGGTCGAACCGGGCCACGCAGGGGACTACCGACTGGTGGTCAGCAACTCCTACGGCTCGGTCACCAGCACGGTTGCGGGACTCAAGGTATCCGCCCGACCTTTGACCAATGGGCTGGTGCTGCACCTGAACTTCGACGGCCAGCTCCTGGATGGGTCCGGCCGTGGAAACCACGCCGTCTACGCCCGCTCCGGACCGAACTCCCGGGTCGGGCCGACCTATGTTGCGGGCCGGATCGGGCAGGCGTTCCAGTACACCACCACGTCCGACGGCTCGCGGTTCGAGTACGCGACCCTGGGATATCCGACGGACCTGCGCCTCGGACCCCATGACGAGTTCACCGTGTCCCTTTGGGTCAACTACGTCACACAAAGCGGTGACCTTCCCTTCATCTCCAACAAGGACTGGGACAAGAGCCACAAGCCGGGCTGGGCCATCGCCACGCAGGGTGGAGGCCACTTCCGCCTCAATGCCAGTGGCCCCAACCGCGGGGCCGACTTCTTCACCACCGCGACGACGCCGGTCATCCGTGACGGCCGCTGGCACCATCTGCTCATCAGCTTCCAGCGGACCGACGGAAGCCGTTCCGCCTGGGTTTACACCTACGTGGAC
>CAIYXO010000813.1 GCA_903930165.1 uncultured Verrucomicrobiota bacterium
CGCCCTCGTCTGCCGCGAGGTGTGGAACCCGGGCACGTCCCCGTTCCAGGCGCTCAACGAGAGGACGCTCTCCCTCCGCATGCGGACCGGCGAGGGCCTCATCGGCCGCATCCACCGGGACGGGGAGGCGGTCCACATTCCCGCCCTCGCCGATTACCCCGGCTTCCTGCGAAACCCCGAGGCGGAAAGCGCGGGCCTGCTGTCCGCCATCGCCTTCCCCATCCGCACCGAGGACGCCGTGACCGGCGTGCTCGCCTTCATGGGCAGCCGGATCGAGGTCCCGGATTCGACGATCCTGAGCATGCTCGAGACCATCGGTTCCCAAGTCGGCCAGTTCCTCTCCCGCATGGCCACGGAGGAACAGCTCCGCCGCTTCATGGCGCTCAGCCCGACCACCGTCTACGCCTTGCGCGAGAAGGGTGGGAGATACCACTGCCACTGGGTCAGCGAGAACATCTTCAACCTCACCGGATACACCCGGTCGGAGGCCCTCACCTCGGGCTGGTGGCACAACGGCCTGCACCCAGAGGACCAGGCACGTGTGCTCGAGGCGGACCACCGGCTGGACGGGCAGGGCCGGCGGATCCTCGAATTCCGGTTCCGGCGCAAGGACGGCGCGTACATCTGGCTCCGCGACGAGCAACGCCTCATCGCCGGCGGCGGAGACGCCCCAAGGGAGGTCGTCGGTTCCTGGATCGACATCACCGAACGCCACGCCCTTGAAGGACGCCTCAGGCAGGTGCAGAAGATGGAGGCGATCGGCCAACTCTCCGGCGGCATCGCGCACGACTTCAACAACATCCTCGGTTCCATCATCGGCAACGCCCAGCTCGGGGCCCAAGAGCAACCCGCCAATGCCACGAGCATCGGCCATTTCTCGGAGATCCTCCGTGCCGCGCGCCGGGCCACCCACCTCGTCCAGCAGATCCTCACCTTCGCCCGGCAGGACTCGCACGAGAAGCGTCGCGTCCGACTCCGCCCGGTCGTCGAGGAAACCGCCCGCCTGCTCCGCGCCACCCTGCCGGCAGGCGTGGACCTCCACGTCCACTGCGAGCCGTCCACGCCGTCCGTGCTTGCCGACGAGACCCAGATCCAGCAGATCCTGCTGAACCTCGGCACCAACGCGTGGCACGCGTTCCACGGCCGCGGCGGCCGAATCCGGATCGAGCTGGGAAGCCTCCGCGTCGACGAGGCCGCCGCCCGCGGGAACCCCGACCTCCAACCGGTCGACTACGCCCGAATCCGCGTGCGCGACAACGGGTCCGGCATGGACGCCGCGACGTTGGAGCGGATCTTCGAGCCGTTCTTCACCACCAAGCCGCCCGGCCAAGGCACCGGACTCGGGCTCTCCGTCGTCCACGGCATCGTCAAGTCCCACGGCGGCGCCGTCCTCGTGGACAGCACCCCGGGCGTGGGCACGACCTTCGACATCCTCCTGCCGGCCGTCGCCGAAGCCGTCGCGACAGCCGACTCCGACGCCCCGGCGAAACCGTCCGAGCCGGCGATGCCGCGCGGTTCCTCGCAGCACATCC
>CAIYXO010000814.1 GCA_903930165.1 uncultured Verrucomicrobiota bacterium
GGACTCGGTCACGTCGCGATGGTGTCCTGGTTTTGGGGGTGATGACACGCCAAGAGTGTAGCATTGTGAGATCTCACGAGCGGGGCCTCATAAGGCGGTTCTCTCGTGCGCACAGGAAGGCCCAACTCCGCGAGTCGGTCGAAGGCCGGCCTTCGGGGCTTATACGGACGGAGGATCGCTGCCACGCGGCAGGACGAGCCTCATTGACATAACGCCATATCTGTCGGAGTTTCTGCTTCGCATGAACCTCAAGCTAGCCTTCCAGAAGCTGATGCGCACCATTCGCAACAGGGTCTGGTTCCTGCGTGGCAAGCCGACGCCTTCTTCGAGACCTACGTTGGCCGCCTTGCTGGGCCAGCAGGAGCCAGCCGTCCCGCCGGCGATGTTGGATATTGCGGCCTTGCTCGAGAAAAACGGGATCACTCCTCGCGGCGTCATCCATGTCGGCGCCCATCAGGCGGGTGAACTGGATGACTACCTGCGCATGGGTTTCACCAAGATCCTCTACATCGAGGCCAACCCTGCGCTGATACCTGGTTTGCTCGCGAAGGCGCAAGCCCACTCCGGCAAGGTCATCGTCGTCCATGCCGCTGCGTCCGATGTCGATGGCACCGTGCGGCTGAGGGTCACTTCGATGGACCAGAGCAGTTCCATCCTTCCGCTGGCGAAGCATAAGGACATCTATCCGTCGATCCGGGAAGTCTCCCAGGTGGAGGTGCGTTCGCGCAGACTCGACACGCTTCTTGCCGAGGAGGGCTTGCGTGCCGAGGATTTCAATTTCCTCAACCTCGACATCCAAGGCGCTGAACTCATGGCTTTGCGGGGCGCCTCGGGCCTGCTGGGCAAGATCGAAGCCGTGAACACCGAGGTGAACCTCCAGGAGCTTTACGAAGGGGCCGCGTTGTTGGGCGAACTGGAAAACTTCATGGCGAAACTGGGCTTCAACCGGGCCGCCATGGTCACGCCTTGGCATCCTTTATGGGGCGATGCGTTCTATGTCCGCAAGCCGGTCGTGATGATGACGACCTTCGGCACCAACGGACGTTTCGCCAACCAGTTGTTCCAGTATATGTTCCTTCACCTGGTCGCCCGTCGACAGGGAGCCCTGGTGCAGGTGCCGCGATGGGCTGGCTGCGAACTTTTCGGCTGCGACGATCCCGAGCCCCTGCTCGCGCTGCCCGAATGGCGCGAGAGTGCGGACGGCCCGAATGGCCGGGCCGCCTTGCTCGACTGTGATTGGGTCAGGCATTTCAGGGAGAACGACCCAGCGTTCGTCTCGACCGACTACTGGGGATATTTCATAGGTCACTCCCGTGACCTTGCCCCGGACCGCGAGTTCATCCGCGGGCTCTTCCGCTTCCAGCCGGCGTTCATCGAGTCAGCCGGACGTCGTCTGGCCAAACTGCGTGCCCATCGCCGCCGAATCCTGGCGGTGCATCTGCGTCGGGGCGACTATGGCTATGGATATTTCTTCCGCGCCCCCTGCGCATGGTACGAGGCTTGGCTTCGTCAAAGCGGCCTGGATCCCGCGGAATGGGTCGTCTATATCCGCTCGGAAACGCCGGCCGAATATCGCGGGCGTTTTGCCGGGTTCAAGACCGCTGACGCCTCCGATTTGGGTGCCACCGGCAGTCTGGCCACCGATCTCGACTTCTACGTCATGACGCAGGCGGACAAGGTCCTGACCGCGAACAGCTCTTTCTCTTTCATGGCCGCGATGCTGAACGAGAACGCCACGACGTTCCTTCGTCCATGCGCCGAGAAGGAATGCCTTGTTCCTTTCGATCCATGGGACGCCGAGGCCCTGCTCCGCTTCGTTCCCTCGCCCGAAGTCCATCAGCGGTTCTTGCGTCAAGATTGATCGCCCCACAAGCCCACCGCCATGACTCCAACCCCCTCCGTGCAACCTCGGCTGAGTCTCGATGGATTTCAGGGTTCTTCCATCGTCGTGCTCCGCCGGGGCGGCTTGGGCAACCAACTCTTCCAGCATGCCGCCGCCCTCGGAGTGTCGATGGCCACCGGGGGTAATGTGGTCTATGCCCGCTCGGACGAGACCATACGCCGCCACGCCATCCAACTGGAGGACTTCGTCGGCACCCTTCCGAAGGCGTCGAGTGCAGACCTCGCCCGCTTCCTCTGGCCGGCCGATTGGCTGCCCCGGCGCCTGCTACGCGACTATCGGAAACTGCGCTGGTCGCTCCGCATCGGCCGTCCACTCTGGCGGCCACCCCAGAGCTACATGGAACAGGTCGAACGGAGTTTCTGGGGTCGCAGCCTGCTGCTTGACGGCTTTTTCCAGACGCCCGACTGGTTCGCCGCGGGGCTGCCTCGCGTCGTGATGCAAGTGATGGAGCGACGTCCTCCCGACGCAATGCCACGGGAGGATGTGATTGCCGTCCACGTTCGCGCGGGACGCGACTTCCGCCAGCTTGGTTGGTGCCTGCCGTGGGAGTATTACCGCACAGCGATCGAGAGGATTGATCCGCAGCGCACGGCCGTGGTGTGGCCGATTACGGATGAACGCGACGCCGAGGAGGATATCCGGCGACGACTAGAGGCCGCTGGCTGGCGCGTCGAGCAGCCTGACCGGTTCACGGGCCGCAAGGAACGTGACGACTTCTGGAACCTTGCTCGCGCCCGCTGCATGGTGATATCAAAGTCGACATTCGCCTGGTGGGCGGCCGTCGTCGGCGATTCAATGTGGCCGTCCGGTGCGCGGCAGATCATCTGTCCGGCGTCTCCACCAGAAGGTTTTTCTTTTCCCGTACCCGTTCAAACAGGGTGGCTGTCTCTCCCGGTGCCGTCATCGTCTCGTATGCAGGGCTGAGGCTGCGACTCATACGCGGCCCTTTTCGGTCAGTAACGGGTGAGCCTCGAAGGCCACCACACGGAAGCCCTTTCTGAGATAGACGGCGGTGTCTTCACCGTGGTGAAAACCGACGTCGTAAATAAGGTCCGCGTGTTTGGCCATCTGACTTTCTGCTTCCTGACCGTCCAGTGGTGCGCATGACATTACTCTGCGGGGGCTGGCGATCAAAGCACGTTTTGGAGGCCTCGCCATCGCTCCCGACTGGCTGATTGGCCAAGGTAGAATCGACCCCATGGATTCCGGATCTCCGACGCCCGACATTCTGCCGCACTTCGCGGTGGTCATCTGCACACGCCACCGACCGCCGTCCGTGGCAGACGCGGTCCGCTCTGCGCTCGAGGGTGCGACGACCGGCTGGAAGGTGCGGATCGATCGGCGGCCGGGCAGGTTTCTCCGGGTCAATGGACCTGCCGACCTCACGCCCCCGACGACGAGCCGCTGCGGATAAACCGCTCGAAGCGGGCTGAACTCCGCATGATCCC
>CAIYXO010000815.1 GCA_903930165.1 uncultured Verrucomicrobiota bacterium
CCAGCCGGATCACCCCGGCGGCCAGCGTCTCGCCGTCCTTCACGTGGCGGTCGCGCACCTCCAGCACCTTCTCCGGCTCGCCCAGCTTGTGGTACACGATCCGGATGCCGGCGATCCCGAAGTCGTCGGAGGCCACGACCTTCAACGGCACGATGTCCTCGGGGTCGGCCCGGATGTCCTCGCCCGGCTCGGCGATGTCGACCTTGGGCGGGTTGTCGGGAAGCGCGCGGACGACATGGGTCGTGGTGTCGATGCCCGGACGCCCGCGGGTGTCGGTGAGGTCGAAGCGGTAGGCGTTGTCGTTGGTGACGAGGAGGTCGGCGGACCAGAGGTTGGAGCCGAGCGGCTTGAGCGTCAGGGCGGCCCCGTTGGTGAAGCTCAGCGTGGCGCCGCCCAGCGGCACGTTGCCGGCGATGCGGAAGACCGCGCGCGTGCCGCGGATCACGGAGAAGCCGCCCTCGGAAAGCTCGCTGGGAGGGATCTTCGTGTAGGCGGGAGGCGTGAGCCCGACGGCCAGCGCCTCGACCCGGGGCGGGACATAGGCGGTCAACGGATACTCGGGCGAGACGGCATCGCCGGCGACGACGCGGTACACGCCCGACGTCGCGACGAGCAGCGAGTGGTAGGCGACGGTATTGGAGACGACGGTCAGCGGGACGCGGGTCCAGGGCGCAGACGGGTTCTCGCGCCACTGGAACTCGACGGACTTGGGTGGGCGTCCGGCGATGCGGTTGGTGAAGGCCACCTGACCGCCGACGGGGTATTCGCCGCCACGCGGGGAGACGTCGAGCAGGGTGAAGCTGGCCTTGGACCACGGTGCGGCGGTGCGGAGGAAGGCCGTGCCGGAGGACGGGGCGAGCACGAGGAAGGCGACAAGGCCTGCGAACACCACGACACCTGCGGCGAAGGTCGGCAGGAGGAAGCGACGGTTGTACGGGGAGTCGTCGATCGCGACGCGGGCCGCCGCACGCGCCTCGAGCGCCTCGGCCAACTCGGCCTCGTACTCACGGGAAGGATCCCTCGATCCTGATAGATATTCCGCCGCGGTGGAGACCTCGCATCCGGCTTCCGGCGTCCGCGACTCCACGTCCAGCGCCGCCTCCTTCAGGCCGGTGGCGCGGCGCAGGATCGTGACCAGCCGGAACAGGCCGCCGAGGAGGAGGCCCGAGACCAGGACCAACGCGATCCAGCGGGCGGCCACGGGCAGGAGCAGCCAGTAGTCGACCAGCGCCACCAGGAGGATCGCGAGGAGCAAGAGCGACCCGACGGCGATGCCGGTGCCGAGGCGGCGGGCGAAGTCCTTCCTCCGACCTGCGGCGGCGAGCTGGCGACGGGCGTTTTCGGCGGCTGGGTTCATGACGGTCCGGTGTTGGGGTCCGAGGTCGGGACGGCGTTTTTGGAGGCGGCTTCCAGCGACTTCCAAAGATGGCGGGCGGCCACGAACGCCACCCCGGCGGAGATCCCGAGCACGGCGAACTCAGGCACGCTCCGCAAGGCGGAGAGTGGACCGTCGGCCCAGACGTTCAATCCCATCACCGCCAGGAGCCAGGCCATCGCGAGAACCGGCGGAACCACGGACAGGAAGCGCAGCACGGCCCGAAGCGCCCCGGGGCGTCCGAGTCGCCGGGCCGGAATCCAGAAGACGAGGGAAACCGCCATCGCACCGGCCAGCGGCAGGACGCAGTAGTCCACCACCTGCCCCAACGCCAGGGCGGGCGTCGGGGTCAGGATCGGGTACGTCTGGGCCGGGAACATCAGGCGCTGGTGCGGTTGGAGATCAGGGTCTCGGCAAACAGCAGGACGATCGCGGCCAGCAGCAGCAGCCGCCAGAACTCGCGCTGGCGCCGGTCGGCACCGAACAGCCCGGCGGCCGGAGGAGAGGCCCCGTCGTCGAGGCGCACGACGCGCCGCCCGGCTTCGGCGGCGTCCAGCGTGGCGAGGTCGGATTCCTGCGAGGGCGGGTTCACCGCGAAACGCAACCGTTCGCGGCCCGACGCGTCCTGCAAGCGATGGATGCCCGCAGACCCGGCCTCGAACGCCACGACTCCCTCGGCGTTCCCGGTCGCCTTGCGCGGGGGCAGGCCCGTGGCGAGCACCGTGAACTCCTTCGCCGCGGCGGAGCTTCCGATCGGCAACTGGACTTCCGTCCCCTGGGAGAACTCGTGGCCCGCCTCGACCAGTCGGTCTTCGTCGCGGCCGGCGACGTGGGCCACCGCGGAGACCAGCCAGGGGACGAACGACTTGTGCTTCTGCCAGTCGGTCCAGGCGGTGTCGGCCGAGGTGTTGGCGAAAAGCACCCGGCCGGCCCCGGCGCGGGCCTCGAGGACCAGCGGGATGCCGTCGTCGAACCGCGCCAGGATCGACACACCGGCGCCGGGCTGGACCGGGTGTCTCCGGGTGAACTCGGCCACCGCGGGCGTGCCGGAACCGTCTGCGGCGAAGACGCTGAATACCGGGTTCTTCCGGTCGAAGTCGCCCAGGCGCCACGGCAGGTCCTCGTCCGCCTTGACCGGCTCGCCGACCTGCAGGTTCAGCAGGCCCGCGAACTCGGCGTTGAAACGGGACGAAGCCAGGCTGTCGCCGCCGAAGAGGACGAGCCCGCCACCGGCCTTCACGAAGGCGGACAGCGCCGTCACCGCGCCGGGCGGAAGGGTCTTCACCGCGGGCAGGACCACGGCATCCCAGGCGCGGCCGCCGTCGGCTCCCGGCTTCGGGGCGGCCTGCAGCTTCGCGGCGAGCGTCTCGGGCCGGACCTGCTCCAGGGCGAAGCGCCCGGTCGCCGCGTTGGTGCCGCCATGGAAGGGATCCAGCGCGGCCATCACGAAAAAGGACTGCTCCTCGAACGTCCGGACCGCGGTGCGGTTCTCCACCACGAGAACCCGCACCGGCGACGGCACCAGGAAGGCGGCGACCCGAACGTCGTCCGCGGCCAGCGCGTCGCCGCCCTTCAACCGCACCTCCGCCTCGTGCCATCCGGGCTCCAGCCTCGGCGGCAAGAGGTCGAGGTTCGTCGCGCCACCCGCGACCAGCGTCACCGGACGGCTCCACACCGGCTTCCCGTCCAGGCGGAACTCCGCCGTGGCGGACGCGGTGGCGTCGCCGAAGTTGGACACGGTGGCGAACGGGGCGTTGGTCTCGCTGGAGACCACCTCGAGAGCGCTGACGGCGAGGTTGGCGGGGACGGCCTCGCCGACGGGCAGGAAGGTGACCGGCAGGTCCTTGGGCAGGGGCGCCGACGCCAGCGACCCGACCGCGGAGCGCTGGAGGTCGCTGACGACGACGATGGACGATTCGAAGGCGTCGTCCGACGACGCCACCAGGCGCGCGGCCTCGCGGATTCCATCGGCGAGATCCGACGTGGAGGCCTCCGGCGACAGGGTGCCGAGCTTCTGCAACGTGACCGGAGCGGGCGCGAAGGCCGCCAGCACCTCGGCGCGACCCGCGGCCCCCACGATGGCCGCCCGGTCGTCGTCGCCCAGGCTCCCAAGCGCGTCGCGGGCGGCCTTCAGCGCGGCTTCCCACCGCACGCCACCCGCATCCTTCGCGGTCAGGCTGAGCGAACGGTCGAGCACCAGCGCCACCTGGCGACGCGGACGCCGCGCGGGTCCTCCCAGCATCTCCGGGAGGTACGGCCGCGCGAAGGCGAGCACGATCAACGCGAAGATCAGCAGCCGCAGCAGGAGCAGGAAGAGGTTCCGAAGCTTCCGCCGCGAGGTGCTCTTCGTGTCCTGCGTCTCGAAGAAGCGGAGCGTGCTGAACTTCAGCCTCTGGTTCCGCCGCTTGAGCAGCAGGTGGATGAGCACGGGAATCCCCAGGCCGGCAAGGGCGGCCAGGAGGAAGGCGTTGGTGAAGAGGAAGGGCACGCGGGCTACTGGTTGGTTGTCCGTGGTCCGTGGTCCGTGGCGCGTGGTCTTCCCGACGGGCGTCGGCGGTCGGGCTTCGGGCGTTGGACGTTCCTGTGCCGGCTCCTCACACGTTCGCCCTCCGTTCGAGGTACGCCATCAGGGCCTTGTCCAACGGTTCGCCGGTGCGGAGCAGGACGTGGTCGAACTCGTAGCCGAGGCACTCCGACTTCACCTTCTCGCAGAAGGCGGTGAGCCGCTGCTGGTACCCCTTCCGGATGTCGTCCACGTGCACGATCCGTTCCTCGGCGGACTCGCTGTCCTCGAGGATCCATTCGCCTTCGTAAGGGAGGTCGAGCTCCTCGGGCGAAAGCAGCTGGAAGACAATCGTCTCCTGCCGGTGGGCGTGGAGCTGGCGGAGCAGCTCGAAGCCGGCGTCCTCGGCGGTGAAGAAGTCGGAGATCACCACCGAGATCCCCCGGCGGTAAACGGCCTGGACGATGCCGAAGAGGTCCTGTCCCACCACCGTGCCGCCGCCCGCCTTGGCGTTGGCGAGCAGGGCGAAGAGGTCCATGGCGTGGTGCCTTGTCGCGGCGCAGGGCAGCGCCTGGCGGCTGTCGGGGCCGAAGAGGGCGAGGCCCGGGGCGTCGCGCTGCAGGACCATCAGGTGCGCCAAGGCCGCGGCGAGCAGGCGTCCGTAGGTGAACTTGTTGGCGGCGTCCTTTCCGAAATCCATCGAGGCCGACGTGTCCAGGTAGATCTGGGCGCGGTAGTTCGTGTCGTCCTCGAACTGCTTCACGTACAGCGCGTCGCTGCGGGCCCAGACCTTCCAGTCGAGGTGGCGGAGGTTGTCGCCCTGGACGTACTGCCGGTAGCTGGCGAACTCGGTCGAGTAGCCGAGAAACGGACTGCGGTGCAGGCCGTCGAGGAAGCCCTCCACGATGGTCCGCGCCAGCAGCGGCAGGTCCTCGACCGTCGCCATCAGGCGCGCGTCGAACTGGAGGGGAGGATTCATGGGGAGGAGAGGGGAACGCTCAACCTTCGACGTTCAACTTCGAACGCCCAAGGGACGGAGGCCGGCCCAGTGTGTCCAGGGTTCCGTACCTGGACGTTGGGCGTTGATGGTTGAGCGTTGAACGTTTCACAGGCCTCACTTCGCCAGCCGACGGGCCACGGCCCCCTGGCAACGGACACTCCCCTCACTGCACCGCCACTTCCTTCAGCAGGCGGTCGATGAGCGTCTCCACCGTCACCTTCTGCGCACGGGCGTTGAAGTTGGGCATGATGCGGTGACGCAGGACCTGGCGGGCGACATGGCGGACGCCCTCGTGGTCGGCGCACAGCTTGCCGGTGGTGGCCGCGCGGGCCTTGGCGCCGAGCACGAGATACTGCGACGCACGGGGACTGGCCCCCCAACGCACGAACTCCTTCACGTAGGCCGGCGCGGAGGGATCCTCCGGACGCGTCCTCGCCACCAGCCGGACCGCGTAGCGGATCACCTCGTCGCTCACAGGGATCGCCCGCACGAGCTTCTGCGCCTCCAGCAGCTCGGGGCCGGTGATCACCGGGGTGATGGCGGCCTGCGCGGCGCCGGTCGTCTGACGCACCACCCGTTCCTCCTCGGCGTTGGTCGGATAGGTCGTGTTCAGGCAGAACATGAAGCGGTCCGCCTGCGCCTCGGGCAACACGTAGGTGCCTTCCTGCTCGATCGGATTCTGCGTCGCGAAGACATGGAACGGCTGCGGCAACGCGTAGGTCTTCCCGCCCACCGTCACCTGCTTCTCCTGCATCGTCTCCAGCATCGCCGCCTGGGTCTTGGGCGGCGTGCGGTTGATCTCGTCGGCCAGGACCAGGTTCGAGAACACGGGCCCGGGGAGGAAAACCTGGCGGCGACGTCCGGTCTCGTGGTCCTCCTCCAGCACGTCCGTGCCGGTGATGTCGCTCGGCATCAGGTCGGGCGTGAACTGGATGCGGTTGAACTTCAGGTCCACCGCCTGGCTGAGCGAGCGGATGAGCAGGGTCTTGGCGAGGCCGGGCACGCCGGTGATCAGCGCATGGCCACCCGCGAAGAGTGTCAGCAGCGTGTTCTCGATGATGTCGTGCTGGCCGATGATCACGCGGCCCAATTGGTCCACGAGCGCCTTCTGGCGGGCGGCGAGCTGTTCGATGGCGGCGACCGGGACGTCGGCGCCGGCGGAGGGGTTGGGGACCTGGCTCATGGGGTGGGGGTTCGGGAGCAATGGAAGGACACCGGGAAACCGGGCAGGTTTCAAACAAAGCGTTGGGGAAGTGGCGGCTTCCGCGCCGGAACCGGTGGTACGGACGGATCGCAGAAAGGTTCGGCCTCATCGCTGGACACCGTTTCCGGGCCGCCAAGACACCCGGCGAACCGACCCCGACGCCGATTGGGTTTGCCTCCGGCCCGCCGTCACGTCGTATTGCGCATCCGCCAATCGGGTTCTATCCACCCACCTGCAGGATGCCTACGGACTACAAACTCATCGGAGCCGACGGACACGAATACCCCGGGACGCTGGAGGAACTGCGCGAATGGGCGCGGGACGGCCGGCTCGGGCCGGACACGCTCATCTGGAGCTCGGAAGAATCGCGTTGGCTGAAGGCCGCCGACCGCCACGAGTTCCAGTGGGACCTTCCCAAGCCCGTCGAGCCGCCTCCGTTCCTGCCCGCGCCGGTGGAACTTCCCGTCGCCGGGTTCATCCCGCGCCTCGCCGCCTACATCTTCGACACGGTCCTCCTCCAGATGATCTTCCTGCTGGTCCTCTATCCGTGGGGAGGGGAGCTGAAGGATCTGCTCGAGCTGGCCGCCAAACAGTACGACCTCACCGGCGAGGGAACGCCCGACATCGTCCCGGTGCTCAAGGCCCAGGCTGTCCTGATGCTGATCTACGCCCCCATCAGCCTCATCTACTGGGTCGGCTTCAACGGCCGTTTCGGAGCCACCCCGGGCAAGAACCTCGTCGGCCTCCGGATCGTCGACCTCGAAGGCCAGCCGATCGGCTATCGCCGCGCCTTCCGCCGGTATTGCGCCGAGGTGGTCAGCATGCTGCCGCTCGGAATGGGCTACCTGATGGTGGCGTTCTCGCCCACCAAGCAGGCGCTCCACGACATCCTCGCAGGCACCAAGGTGATCTTCCGCCGCCTCTACTGATCCCAACCCCATCCCGGCCGGATCGCCATGCATCTCCACGTCGTCCGTTTCGTCGGGATCCTGTTGGCCTGTGGCTTGGCCTTCGCCGGCTGCCGTTCCGGCCCGGCCGCATCCGCCGGAACGGACCGCAAGGAGCGGGTGCTGGTGACCGGTTCCCTGATCCCGGTTCCGGCCGAGGATGCCAACGGCACGCTGCCATCCACCGCCCAGACCGTCCGCCGGATCCCCGCCGCCGAGATCGAATCCAAGGGCCGCGGAAGCCTCGTCGACGCCCTCCGCCTGGTGCCGCAGATCCGCTGATTCCGTGTTTCCGCAGATGCCGCAGATCAACGCAGAGGTTCACCACTCAGGATCCGGATCTGTGTCCCTCTGCGTCCTCTGTGGATGAATCCCCTTCGGCCGATGCCGGCGGACCTCCGGGAGCCGGAGCCACTCCGCATCACCTGCGGACGGAACTCCGATCCATGACACCCAGAGGCATCCGCAGATGACGCAGATCTCCGCAGATATTGACGGCTCAGGATCCGGATCTGCGTCCCTCTGCGTGATCTGTGGATGAATCCCCTCGGGCCGATCCGAAGGGACCTGATAGGCGGAGAACGCGGCCAAGAGAACGG
>CAIYXO010000816.1 GCA_903930165.1 uncultured Verrucomicrobiota bacterium
GCTCTCCGGGTTCGATTTCGCGACCGACTTCACGCTCACCGGAAACCTCGACCTGATGCCGGCGGCCTCCTACAGCAACTCCGCCGAGAGCAGCAAGGTGGAGTTCTATTTCGGCACGCCCGTCCCCGAACCGTCCACCTGGTCCGCCGTCGGCGCCATCGCCCTCCTCGGCGTTTGGCAATGCCGTCGCATCGCGACGCGCGGCTGAGCGACCGCGCTTCCCCGGCAAACGGCGGCCCGCCTTCCGAGGTTGGCCGCCGTCTCGCGTTTGCGGTGGCCGTCACGGCGCGGCTCGGATAGGACGGAGTCATGTCCTCCCTGCACCACCTTCGCGCCGGAGTCATCGGCACGGGCTTCATCGGACCGGTCCACATCGAGGCCCTGCGCCGCCTTGGGGTCCAGGTCACGGCCATCTGCGGCTCCGCGCGCTCGGCCGCCGCCTGCGCCCGCCAATGGGGGATCCCGGAGGTCTATGGCGACTACGACCACAAGGCGATGCTCCGCTCGGCGAACATCGACGTCGTGCACATCACCTCGCCGAACAAGGCCCATGTCACCCAGGCGCTCGACTGCCTGAAGTCCGGGCGCCACGTCGTCTGCGAAAAGCCCCTCGGCATGAACACGCGGGAGACCGCCCGCGTGGTGGCGGCGGCCGCGAAGCCCGGCGCTCCGGTCTTCGCCGTGAACTACATGTGCCGCTTCTTCCCCGCCGTCCTGCAGATGCGTGCGATGGTGGCACGTGGAGACCTTGGGAAGATCATCCATGTCCAGGGCCACTTCTTCCAGGACTGGCTCCTCCAGGCGACCGACTACAACTGGCGGATCCTCTCCAAGGAAGGCGGCAAGCTGCGGGCGGTCGGCGACATCGGGACCCACTGGATCGATGCGGTCTCGTTCATCCTGGGCACCAAGGCGGAGTCGGTCTTCGCCCACGTCGAGACCTTCCACAAGACCCGCCTCCGGCCCAAGGGCGAGGTCCAGACGTTCGCCGCCGCGGACCCCGCCGACATGGTTCCCTACCGCGTCGACACCGAGGACTTCGGCAGCGTGCTGCTCCGCTTCGGAAAGGCGCCCCATGGATTCGCGGACCGGGTCCACGCCAACGCCTCCATCTCGCAGGTCGCCGCCGGATGGACATGCAGCCTTTCCGTCGGGATCTACGGCACCAAGGGCAGCGTGCGCTGGGACCTGCAGCAGCCGAACGAGATCCTCGTGGGACGACGCGACGAACCGAACCAGGTGCTCCAGCGCGGCACCGCGGGCTTCTCGGCGGATGTGGCCGGGTTCACCGACTACCCGGGCGGACATCCGGAAGGATTCCCCGACAGCCACAAGATGCACTACAGGGCCGTTTACGAGCACATCGCCGGCGGGCGCAAATCCCCGGTGCTCTTCGCGACGGCCGCGGACGGGCACCACGAGGTGAAGCTCTGCGAGGCCGTACTCCAAAGCAGCCGTTCGCGGAAGTGGGTGTCCATCTGACGACCTCCGAGCCGGCTGCTCCACCGATATGGAACCCTCACGCAAAGCCCCGACGGTGAAACCGGACAAGGGCGCCCGGTTGACTTCCCGTCTCCGGATCCGTCTTCGCCTTCGCGTCTTGGCGCGTTTTCGTGGGGCCCGTCGCCGCCCCCAGGACCGGATCAGAACCCGTCGGGCGCGCGGTTGTTGGAGTCCTGGCTCATGTTGAGCACGCGGAGGTACTCGGTGCGCCTGACGAAACGCGCGTGGCCGTCGGTGAAGTTCATGCACGTGCCGAAGTCCCCGTGGTTGTCCTCCTTGTTCGGCCAGTTGTTGTTGGAGCTCCCGAGACCTTCGGCGCCGCTGTCGTCGGCGTCGAGCATCAGCAGGATGTTGGACGGCCCCGGGGCGGTCCGGAGCGCCTCGGAATAGCGGGTGATGATCTTCGAGTTCACGGAGGCCTCGGTCTTCTTGACCGCGACGACCGTGCCGTCGTCTCGGCGCTCGGACATGGTCCCGAAGATCTCGTAGCTGGTTCCAAACGTCTTCCGATTCACGGCGTTGTCGGTGAGGTCATACACGAAGGTCAGCGGACTGAACGGCTTGCGGTACATGTTCGTCCGGATGGAGTTCCGGGTGGACGGGCAGACATAGCTCTTGAAGGGACCGACGAGTTGCGGCCAGAGCCAGGAAGCGTCGTCGTCGGAAGCGCTGCGGTCCGAGAACTCGGTGGGCTGGTAGTCGGTCTGGACCCAGGTGGGGGCCGTGAGGTGGCCACGGAAGTCCTGGGCGTAGAGGACGGAGGCGATGCCCAGCTGCTTGAGGTTGCTGATGCAGACGACCTGTCGGGCGCGCGCCTGGGCCTTGGAGAGCGCGGGCAGGAGCATGCCGGCGAGGATCGCGATGATGGCGATCACCACCAGCAGCTCGATCAGGGTGAACCCGAGGCGGGCTCCGCGTTGGGACGCTTCACGGATGTTCATGGGGATCTGCGGATCTTTGGAAAACGATGCGGGTTCAAACGATGGAACCGGAGGGGTGCATTCGCACCCCTCCGGTTGTGGGACGCTGGCCTTTCGGCTCAGTTGGCGACGACGCGGTAGTAGGCGCCGGCGCCCGGCGGATTGCCGTCGAGGAGCGAACCGCGGCCATTGGAATCGGCCGTGACGGTGCCGACGGTCTCGTAGGTCCCGGCAAGGCTCGCGGAACGGACCACGCGGTACGCGGCACCGGGGGAGCCGGTGAATCCGATCCGGACCGAGGCGCCTTGGAACGACGGGGTCTCGAGGACCGCCGCCACCGCGGAGCCCGCGACGGAGTAGAACACCCGCAGCCTCGGACGCTCACCCTCGGGGCGAAGCGGGTCCACGAAGCTGATGAACTTGGAGGACCGGAATCCCCAGCCGTTCACGCCGCCGGCCAGCGGAAGCAGCGCCCAGCCGTGGTTCGGCGCGCCGGACTGCCACGCGATCAGGTCCGAGGTGACCTCGACGGTGTTGATGGTCGCTTGGACATCGGGCTCCAAGGTCCGGGATCCGATGACGACAGAGGGCTCGATTGCGGCCTCGATCCCATCCGCCTGGATGCCGTTCACCAAGGAGGTCCAAGTGGCGACGCTGTCGTCCCAAGGCTGGAGCATCCGGTGCAGGACGCCACCGTCTCCCATGTTGTCGGGGCCCACGGAGGGCATGTCGAGGAAGGCCAACTCGATGCGGGCGTCCGTCGGGATTCGGCTCACGCCGTTGCCGAAGATCTCCTCGAAACGGATGAGCGACTGCATCGCGTTGGTGCCAGCCCCATCCGGCCAGTCGGCCCAGAGGATCTCGGAGGCCACCTGCGGGGCGTCCGCAAGCGCCTGACGGATCAGGGTGTCGCGAGTCCCTTCGTAGCCGTCGATTCCCTGCTGGAAGCTGACGACCCGGGAGTTGGCGTCCGTCCAGAGGACCCGCAGGCGGGGACGCTGGTCGACGTCGTCGATCTCGGACGGCGAGATTCCGGTGCCGTCGGTGCGCAGGGGCCAACCGAGGAAGACCCACCCGTGGTTGGTCTCGCCACGGACC
>CAIYXO010000817.1 GCA_903930165.1 uncultured Verrucomicrobiota bacterium
AGGTCATCGACATGGGCGTGATGGTGCCCTGCGAGAAGATCCTCGAGCGGGCACGGCTGGAAGGAGCGGACGTCATCGGCCTCAGCGGGCTGATCACCCCGTCGCTGGATGAAATGGCCCACGTGGCCCGGGAGATGGAGCGGACCGGCTTCAAGGTGCCGCTGCTGGTCGGCGGCGCCACCACCAGCCGGGCCCACACCGCGATCAAGATCGCCCCGTTCTACTCCCAGCCGGTGGTCCACGTGCTCGACGCCTCGCGCGCTGTGCCGGTGACCACCAGCCTCCTGAGCCGGGACGGCCGCGAGGAGTTCGTGCGTCGCCACACGGCGGAGTACGCGCGCCTCCGCGCGGAGCACTCCGGCAAGACAACGACGATCCTGCCCCTGGAGGAGGCCCGCCGACTGGCTCCGGTCCTCGACCATTCGAAGCCGGCGGTCCCCGGCTTCACCGGCGTCCGCGTCCTCGAGGATGTGCCGCTCGAGACGCTCAGCGAGTACATCGATTGGTCTCCCTTCTTCCACACCTGGGAACTCCGCGGGCGCTACCCGTCGATCCTCCAGCACGAGAAGCACGGCGAGGAGGCCCGCAAGCTGTTCGCCGACGCCCAGGAACTGCTCACGGACCTGATCCGGAACCGGCGCATCCGCGCGCGGGGCGTCTATGGGCTGTTCCCCGCCAACCGGGTCGGCGACTCGATCGAGGTGTACACCGGCGAGGACCGCGCGACGGTCCGTACGACCTTCCACATGCTGCGTCAGCAGGTCCCGAAGGAGGACGGCACGCCGAACTGGTGTCTCGCCGACTTCATCGCCCCGAAGGGCACCCCCGACCACATCGGTGCCTTCGCGGTCACCACCGGCATCGGCCTGGAGGAGATCGTCCGCGACTACAAGGCGGCCCATGACGACTACAACGCCATCATGGCCGAGGCCCTGGCCGACCGCCTGGCCGAGGCCTTCGCCGAGTACCTGCACAAGAAGGTGCGCGACGAGTGGGGATACGGACTCGGCGAGAACCTCACCCGGGAACAGATGATCGAGGAGGCCTATCGCGGGATCCGGCCGGCCGGCGGCTATCCGGCGAGCCCGGACCACACCGAGAAGCGCACCCTGTGGGACCTGATGGACGTGGAGGCATCGACCGGCATCCGCCTGACCGAGAGCTGCGCCATGTGGCCCGGAAGCAGCGTCAGCGGCCTGTACTTCGCCCATCCGGAGTCGAAGTACTTCGCCGTCGGCAAGCTCGGCCGGGACCAGGTCGCGGACCTCGCCTCGCGCAAGGGGCTGCCGACCGCGGAGATGGAGCGCTGGCTGGGACCGTGGCTGGCCTACGACCCGGCCTGAGCCGGAAGGTCTCGACCGGGTGGGGCGTCTCGACAAACGGGTGCCTTGCCGGCAGTTTGCACCGCTCATGTCGAAGCCGTTGACCATCGCCGGACGCACGTTCGCCTCCCGGCTCTTCGTCGGTACCGGGAAATTCGCCTCACCCGAGGCGATGCGTTCCGCGTTGGAGGCCAGCGGCACCTCGATGGTCACCGTGGCCCTTCGTCGCGCCGACCTTTCCGGCAGGAAGGATCCCTTCGCCAACATCCTCGAGTTCATCGATCCGACGAAGTACCTGATCCTGCCCAACACCAGCGGCGCGATGAACGCCGCGGAGGCCGTCCGCCTGGCCCGGCTGGCCGCCGCGGCCGGCCTGCCGAAATGGGTGAAGCTGGAGATCCACCCCGATCCCCGCTACCTGCTCCCCGACCCCATCGAGACCTTCAAGGCGGCCGAGCAACTGGTCGCCGAGGGATTCGTCGTCCTGCCCTACATCAACGCGGACCCGGTCCTCGCCAAACGTCTCCAGGAGATCGGCACGGCGACCGTGATGCCGCTCGGCGCCCCCATCGGGTCGAACCGTGGCATCCAGACCCGCGACCAGATCCGCATCATCATCGAACAGGCCACCGTGCCGGTGGTCGTGGACGCCGGCATCGGGGCCCCGAGCCATGCGGCCGAGGCCATGGAGATGGGCGCCGACGCGGTGCTCGTGAACACGGCCATCGCCGTCGCTTCCGACCCGGACCGGATGGCGGCCGCCTTCCGGCAGGCCGTGGAATGCGGAAGGACGGCGTTCGAACTGGGACTGGCCGACGCCTCCCCAACCGCCAACGCCACCAGTCCCCTCACCGCCTTCCTCGGCTGATCCGAACCACCCGATCCGGATCGCCCGTTTCGTTTCCCGGCCGTTCCCGGCGATTCCCGAAACCGAACCCGACGGACACGATGAACTTCTCCGGAGTTGCCGTCGCCGATCGCATTGCGGAACTGGTCGGACGACTCGAGTCGATCCCGGATCCCCAGGCCCGGCTCGGCTGGATGGTCGAACGGGCGAAGGGCCGTCCCCCGCTACCCGTCGCCTCAAGGCTCGAAGAACATCTCGGTCCCGGCTGCCGGGTCCGGACCTGGTGGGTCGCCTCCTGGGACCACGGAACCTGCCGTTTCGCCGCCGACTCCGACGCGGTCACGCTGAAGGCCTTCGCGGTTCTCCTGGCCGACCTCTGCGACGGAGCCCCTCCCGGGGAGATCGTCGGGGCGGACTTCGGATTCCTGGGAAGGCTGGGGTTGCTGCGCCACCTGACGGACAGCCGCCAGGCGACGGCCCTGCGGATCGTGGATTCCGCCAAGGACTTCGCCGGACGTTGCGCCGCGGGTCAGGCCGCTTCGGCCAGGCTCTCGACGGGCTTGTCCTGACGACCGGGCTTGGTCATGTGGGCCGCGACCTGGCCCATCCGGCGGTTGGCTTCCTCGAGCTTCTCCAGCTCGGTGATGATGAAGAACACGTCGCCCTGCTCGAGCTCGCGCTCCACGGCCATGATCGACTGGACCAGTCCGGCGTCTCCGACCATCTGGCTCGAACCCCTCAGGGAATTGATGCGCGTCCAGGCGGCCCGCCGCTGTCCGCGGGTGAGTGCCGTGCGGACGAAGGTGATCGTCTCGGTGACCTCGCGGTTCAGCATCGACAGGAGCTGCGCATAGGACTCCGCGTCGATCCCCAGACGTTCCTGGGCCACCGCCATCGGGTCCTTCCTCGACTGGGATTTCTCCAGCGCGATGCGGACGTTCTTGAGCACGTCCTCCTTGTTGAAGGGCTTTACGACGTACTGCTTGACCCCGATCTCGGCGGCTTGGGCGATGTGCTCCTTCTCCGTGGAGGCGGTGCAGAAGATGATGTCGAGCGACTCGAACCGGCGGTCGCCATGGACCCGCTTCGCGAATCCGAAGCCGTCGAGCTCCGGCATCATCAGGTCGCACAGGCAAAGGTCGACATGCGTTCCGTTGTCGAGGA
>CAIYXO010000818.1 GCA_903930165.1 uncultured Verrucomicrobiota bacterium
GACTTCCTCTCGGATCGCGGTCAGAAGGACACGGTGGCCGCCGGGCCAAAAGCATCCTTGGTGGTGGCTCCCAAGGATTTGGACCTTGTCAGACTCCGCCGAATCTTCATTTTCGCGGCTCCCAGAAGGGGAGTGCTCCGCTGGGGTCCGTTGCCTGCATGGAAGAACATATTGAAGTCGAGGGTAAGGTCGTCTCCGTTTTGGCTGGAACCATGTTCCGGGTCGAATTGGACAACAAACACGTCGTGCTGGCCACGATCTCGGGGAAGATGCGAAAGCGCTTCGTCCGGTTGACGCCCGGAGACCGGGTGAAAATGGAGATGTCGCCGTACGACCTCAACAAGGCCCGTATCACCTGGCGCATCGGCTAAGGGACCTGAGGTCCTGCGGTTGTGAATGCAAGAAAGGCGCCGTTATCGGCGCCTTTCGCATTGGGTTTTTCCTCGGAGTCCTATTCGGTCGGCAAGGGTTCTCCGCCTACCGCTTCCTCTTCCTGGGTTTCACTGATCACCGGAGCGATTGCCTGGAGTCGGTCCTTTTCGGCCAGGTCGATCAGCTTCACGCCCATGGTGTTTCTTCCCGCCTCCCGAATTCCCCGGACAGGGATGCGGACCATCTGGCCTCCGACGGTGATCAACATGAGTTCGTTCGCGTCCTTCACACTGAGCGCACCGACCACTTTCCCGGTCTTGTCGCCGGTCTTCATGGTGATGATTCCCTTCCCTCCGCGACTCTGAGCGCGGTACTCCTCGAAGCTGGTGCGCTTGCCGATTCCATTTTCGCCGGCGACGAGGAGGGTGGCGTCGGGATCCACCAGCGCGAGTGCCACCACGGCATCGCCGGTCCCCAGCTCGATGCCCTTCACTCCGGCGGCATTGCGCCCCATGGATCGCACCTGTTCCTCGGCGAAGCGAATGCTCATCCCCTCCTTCGTGATCAGGACGATCTCGTTCTGACCCGTGGTCAGACAGACCTCAACCAAGTCGTCGCCTTGTTCCAAGGTGATGGCGATGATGCCTCCCTTCCGAACGTTCTGGAAGTCGCTGAGAGCGGTCCGCTTCACCGTTCCCATCTGGGTCACGAAGAAGAGTTCATGGGGTTGCTGCCAGGTTTGGTCCTCCTTGTTGGGGCCGTACTTGGCGACCACCCGCACAAGGGCCTGGATGCGCTCCTCGGCGCGTAGTTCGAGGAGATTGGCAATGCTCCGCCCCTTCGCCGCGCGCCCCATGTCGGGAATCTCGTGGACCCTCTCGACATAGACCCTGCCGAGGTTCGTGAAGAACATCAGGTAGTCATGGGTGGAGCACGTGAACAGACGCTCGATGAAGTCGCTGTCCTCGGGCTTCTCCGATTCGCGGGTGGACATGCCGATCACTCCTTTGCCTCCGCGCTTCTGGGCGCGGTAGCTCGAGACGTTGGTCCGCTTGATGAGGCCGTTGTGGGTCAGGGTCACGATCACCCCTTCGTTGGCAATGAGGTCTTCGATCGCGATCTCACCCTCGTCCGGGACGATCTCGGTCCGACGGGGATTGCCGTGCTTGTCTTTGATGTCGCGCAGTTCCTTCTTGATGATTCCCATCACCCGCGACTCGCGCGCGATGATGTCCAGAAGGTCCTTGATGCGCTCGATCAACTCGGCGTATTCGCCGCGGACCTTGTCGATCTCGAGGCCGGTGAGCTGGTAGAGGCGCAGATCCAGGATCGCATCGACCTGGCGTTCGGAAAGGGCATAGCGGCCCTTGTTGAGGCGTGCCTCGGAGCGGACCAGGATTCCCCAGCGCTCCACCTGAGCACGGGTCCACTCGAAGGCCAGCAGTTTGACCCTGGCCTCGTCGCGATTCTTAGAACTCCGGATGATCCGGATGAACTCGTCGAGGTTGGAAAGGGCGCAGATGTAACCCTCGAGGGTTTCGGCCCGTTCCTCCGCCTTGCGCAGCTCGAAACGGGTACGGCGAAGGATGACCTCGCGGCGATGATCAATGTAGGCCGCGATCATCTCCCGGAGCTTGAGCGTCTTCGGACGACCATGGTCGATCGCCAGAGCGTTGACGCTGAAGCTCACCTCAAGCTGGGTGTGCTTGTAGAGGTTGTTGATGACAACCTTCGGAATCGCGTCCCGCTTGAGCTCGATCACCAACCTGCAGTTCTCGTCGGACTCGTTCCGGATCGCCGAGATGTCGGTGATGATCTTCTCAGTCACCATGTCCGCGATCTGCTCCTCCAACGCCGCCCGATTGACGTTGTAGGGAATCTCGGTGATGACGAGTTGTTCGCGTCCGCCCTTGAGCTGTTCGACCCCGATTCGCCCCCGCAGCTTGACCCCTCCCCTTCCCGTCTCGAAGTAGGAACGGATGCCGTCGACGCCACAAAGGATTCCGCCGGTCGGAAAGTCGGGGCCCTTGATGAACTTCTGAAGCTGGGCGTTGGTGATTTCCGGATTGTCGATCTGGGCGCAGATACCTTCGACGACCTCGGCGAGGTTGTGCGGGGCGAGGTTCGTGGCCATGCCCACCGCGATACCTGTGCCGCCGTTGACCAGCAGGTTTGGGAATGCCGCCGGGAACACCGTCGGCTCGGTCATCCGCTCGTCGTAGTTCGGGACGAAATCGACCGTGTCCCGATCCATGTCCTGCATGAGGGCGGCACCGAGGTGGGTCAGACGGGCCTCGGTGTAACGCATCGCCGCTGGCGGATCGTTTTCCACCGAACCGAAGTTGCCTTTGCCTTCGATCAACTTCTCCCGCATCGCCCAAGGCTGGGCCATGTGGACGAGGGTCGGGTAGATGACCGCCTCGCCGTGCGGATGGTAATTGCCCGAGGTGTCGCCGCAGATCTTCGCGCACTTGTAGGGTTTGCGACCGGGAAACAGCGACAGCTCATGCATCGCATAGAGGATGCGCCGCTGCGAAGGCTTCAAGCCGTCCCTCACGTCCGGCAGTGCGCGGGAGATGATCACGGACATCGAGTAGTCGAGGAACGAAGCCTTGATCTCCTCGGCGACATTGATCTTGGTGATCTTCTCACCGGCCGAATAGGCGCCGCC
>CAIYXO010000819.1 GCA_903930165.1 uncultured Verrucomicrobiota bacterium
CCTTGCGGCTCCGGCGGAATGGGAACTCAAGGACACGGGGTTTGGGTCCGTTGAAACTGTACCGGATCTCGTCCCCCATGTCCCGTCTACGACTCCATTCCAGCCGCGCGCAGCGTCGGCGGCAGCAGTCCCTCCAGGCCGGGACGCTGTTCCTCATCCTGGCCACCTTCGTCCTGGTCCTTGTGCTGGTCAGCCTGGGCAACAAGCAGTCGGAGGCGCTCGAGGCCCCGCCGCATCCTTCTCCGGATCCCGTCGGCGCCTCGGCTCCAGGGACGGCTCCTGCTTCTCCCGGCGGCACGGAGCCGACGGCCCGCTGACCACCCGACCCGGGCGACTCCGCGTCGCTTCCGGCCAACTCCCCGGATTCACGGCTCAAGCAACCCGCGTCGGATGCCGTTCCCAACTCGAGGAGCAGCATGGCGCATGGATACACTTCCGCAGATCGTCGGTGTCCGCCACCCGCGCGAGGCGCTGGTCGTAGGCCTTCTTCTGGTGGCCGCCGGAATCGCCGGACTCTTGTACATCGCGGTCTGGATGCCGTCCCCCGAGCCGCCGGGACTGGCCGAGAACGACCACGGCGGACGGTCCACAGGGCGCTGAGAACCGACGGTCCCGACGAAAAGCGTCGCGGAACACCTCCGGCCGGGGTTAGTCTCCGCTCCTGCGAATGAGCACCAAGCTGTTCTCCGAACTCGGTCTGTCCCCGGAAATCCTCAAGGCCGTCCAACGCCTCGGCTTCGAGCAGGCGTCTCCGATCCAGGCCGAGGCCATCCCCGTCCTGCTGACCGGACGGGACATGGTCGGGCAGTCCCAGACCGGCTCCGGCAAGACCGCCGCCTTCGCCATCCCGGCCATCGAGCGCCTCGACGCGTCGATCCCGGGCCCCGGCGTCCTGATCCTCTGCCCCACCCGTGAGCTGGCCATCCAGGTGAGCGAGGAGGTCCACAAGCTCGGCTACTTCAAGAAGGGCATCCGCCCCCTGCCCGTCTACGGCGGCCAGAGCTACGACCGTCAGCTGGCCGGACTCCGCTCCGGCGCCAACGTCATCATCGGCACCCCGGGACGCGTCATCGACCACATCGGCCGCGGCACCCTCAAGCTCGGCGGCATCCGCACCGTGATCCTCGACGAGGCCGACGAGATGCTGAACATGGGCTTCCGCGACGACATCGAGCAGATCCTCAGTTCCACGCCGTCGCAGCGTCAGACGGTGATGTTCTCGGCCACCGTTCCCCGGGCCATCGAGGAGCTGATCGCCCGCTTCACCCGCGATCCGGCCCGCGTCCGGATCGAATCGAAGGCCATGACCGTGCCGACGATCGAGCAGGCCTACTTCGAGGTGGACCGCCGATGGAAGTTCGAGGCGTTGACCCGCCTCCTCGACCGTCACGACGTCACCCTCGGCATCATCTTCGCCAACACCCAGCGCGTGGTGGAGGAACTGACCGAGGAACTGGTCGGCGCGGGCTACACCGCGGACTGCATCCACGGCGGCATGGCCCAGGGAGCCCGCGACCGCGTGATGAACAAGTTCCGCGCCGGCGGGCTCCGCCTGCTCGTGGCGACCGACGTCGCGGCGCGCGGCATCGATGTGGACGACATCCAGATCGTCTTCAACTTCGACCTGCCCTACGACCCGGAGGACTACGTCCACCGGATCGGCCGGACGGGCCGTGCGGGCCGGAGTGGCATGGCGATGTCCTTCGCCAGCGGACGCGAGGTCTTCCTGATCCGCGACATCGAGCGCTTCACCCGCCAGCGGATCCGTCGGGCGGACATCCCGAGCGCCGGCGAGATCGAGGAGGCGCGTCGCGACCAGCATCTCAACGGCCTGCGAGAGACGCTCAAGGCCGGGGACTTCCGGCACTACGACCACCTGATCGAGGCGCTGCTGGAAGAGGGATTCGACTCGCTCGACGTGGCGAGCGCGGCGCTGCACCAGTTGCTGGCGAAGTCGGGCGAGGAAGCCGCCGCGACCAAGGCGCCTGCGGCGCCGGCAGCACGCCGGCCCGATCCCTCCGCCTGGGATTCCTCGCTGCCGGACCTGGCCCCCGCCCCGGCTCCGTCACGTCCGCGGCCCGCGGCGCCCACGCCGGCACCCGCTGCCGCCGCACCGGCCAAGGCCGCGCCACCCGCGGCCCCGCGTGTGCCGAAGGCCCCGAAGACCCCGACGCCACCGGCACCGGCTCCGGCGCCCGTGGTGGAACGCCCGGCTCCACCGGAGATCGAGCCCGCCTCCTTCGCCGCCGTTCCCGAGCCGGTTCCGGCTCCCACGCCGACACCGCGCCCGGTCAAGCCAGCCGCGCCCAAGGCGCCCTATGTCCCGAAGACCGCCCCAAAGGCCGTGGTGGCACCGGCTTCGGTTCCGGTCGCGGCGGAGGAGAGCGGCCCGGAAGGCGAGTCGGCAGCCGTGGAAGCACCGATCGAGGTGCCCGGCGCCAAGCCGGCGGGACGCGTTCGCCTGTGGATCGGAGCGGGCATCGAGAACGGCGCCACCCCGGAGAACCTCCGGGAACTGATCCTCGGAAGCACCGGTGAACCCGACGCTTCCCTGGGACGCGTGGATGTCCGCGAACGCCACGCCTTCGCCGAAGTGCCCGGTGACCGTGCCGCCTCGTTCGTCTCCCGTCTCAAGCGCACCGAGTTCGCCGGCAAGCGCATCAAGGTGAAGATCGCCTGAGGCATCCTCCCTTCAGAAGGGACCGGCACGCAAAGCCGCAAAGCCGCGGGGAGAGGGACGTGATCGGCGACTTTCCCTGTCGGACCGGACGCCGATCGACAGCCCAAAATTCGGTGTCGGATCCAGCGCCCCGTCGGCTCCTTGGCGTTTTGGTATGGGGTCTGTCCGTGGAACGGTGATCCGAAAATGGAATGGAGCCGCGGCTTGGCAGCAGCGGCTCCTTCCACGGAATCGGGATTCACGAATCGTGAATCGTGAATCCCACCGCGCCTGCCGGTCAGGCTCCGGACTTCGCCGAAAGGAACTTCTCCCGGGCCGCCAGGAACAGCAGTCCGACCAGCACGGCGTAGGGCAGGAGCGAGAGCAGGTCCGAGGAGGCGCCCTCGAACAGCGGGTTGTTCGCGGTCATCCACTTCTCGACCTTCTCGTTGAACTCGGTGGTCACGCCCTGGGAGATCGCCACGCCGATGCCCGCGATGCTGCCGCCGGCGATGTAGCCGCTCGCCATGAGCACGCCGGGCGACTTGTCCCCCTCGGCCTGGATCTGCTCCTCGTCCAGTCCCTTGGAAAGGAGCCGCGGACGGTTCACGCGGTCGACCAGCCACCGGATGCAGCCGCCCACGAAGATGCCCAGCGAGGTGGAAAGCGGCAGGTACACACCGACCGCGAAGGCGAGCGACGGGATGCCGCTCAACTCGAGCACGAGGGCGATCATCGCGCCGATGAGCACCAGGTCCCAGGGCAGCTTCCGGTTGAGCACGCCCTTGATGATGTAGCTCACGAGCACGGTCTTGGGCGCGTCGTACTTGGTCACCGTGGATCCGCCCGGCAGCTTCGATTCCGTTCCGGTGATCGCCGGGTCCACCAGCCACACCGCCTTGCCCGCGTCGTCCACGAGCCACTTGCGGCTGTTGCCCTGGGCGTCGGTCTGGTGCCACGCGCGGTACTCGGCCGCATCCGCGCCGGACATCGGCCCCACGAGGTGTTCCCGCTTGGAGGCGGCCAGCTCGGAGGCCGGGGCCACCAGGCCGGGGGCGACCGTCTCGGCCTTCACGTACACCGTTCCGGCGTTGTTCATCGCGAGCAGCACCCAGCCCATCAACAGGGCCGAGGCGAACGCGCCGAAGAGGATGGCGATCTGCTGGTACCGCGGCGTGCCGCCCACGAGGAAGCCGGTCTTCAGGTCCTGCGAGGTCGTGCCGCCGTTCGAGCAGGCGATGCAGACGATGCCGCCGATGGAGAGGGCGGTGACGTAGTGCTCCTTACCGGTCCAACCCATCGCCACGAACGTCACGCAGGTCAGGAGCAGCGTCGCGATGGTCATTCCCGAGATGGGATTGGAACTCGATCCGACCTCGCCGGTGAGGCGGGAAGAGACGGTGACGAAGAAGAATCCGAGCACGAGGATCAGCACCGCGCCCAGCCAGTTCATGTGGAGCGAGGGGGCGAGGGTGATCGCGGCGAGCAGGGCGAAGACCCCGCCGACCACGAACTTCATGGGGAGATCCCGGTCGCGCCGGTCGTCGCCGGACTGTGCGCCGCGGGCGCCGGCGAGGTCGGCGAGGCCGGCCCGCAGGCTGTGCCAGATCGTGGGCAGGGAGCGGATCAGGCTGACGAGTCCGCCCGCCGCCACGGCGCCGGCGCCGATGTAGAGGATGTAGCCGGAACGGATCCCACCGGGGCTGAGGCTGGAGATCGTCTTCACGCCGGGGGCGAGCGGTTCGGCGAGGTTGTCGCCGAAGAACTTCACCAGCGGGATCAGCACGAGGTAGCTGAGCACGCCGCCGCCGGCCATGATGCCGGCGATGCGGGGACCGATGATGTAGCCGACGCCGAGCATCTCGGGGGAGATCTCGCAGGAGACGGATCCGCCCTTGAG
>CAIYXO010000820.1 GCA_903930165.1 uncultured Verrucomicrobiota bacterium
CACCTGCGGGGCGTCCGCCAACGCCTGACGGATCAGGGTGTCGCGCGTCCCTTCGTAGCCGTCGATTCCCTGCTGGAAGCTGACGACCCGGGAGTCGGCGTCCGTCCAGAGCACACGGAGCCGAGGGCGCTGGTTGATCTCGTCGATCTCGGACGGCGCGATGCCGGTGCCGTCGGTGCGCAGGGGCCAGCCGAGGAAGACCCACCCGTGGTTGGTCTCGCCACGGACCCAGGCCTGGATGTCCGGGGTCACACCGATGGTGGCCAAGCCGAGTCCGGTACCTCCGCTTCCGTCCTCGACACCCAACTGGGATTCGTAGACCGAGCGGGCCTCGACCCCGTCGGGGGAGACGCCCAACGAAAGGCTGTCCCAGGTCGCGGCGTCGCGGTCCCAGGGGATGAGCATTCTGTGGAGCTTGGCGCCGTCGCCGGGGTTGTTCACGTGGACCACGAGTTCGGCGAGGAGCACGGTGGCACCGGGCGGAACCTGCCAGCTGTTGGTCCCGACGAGGCCGTCGAAACGGAGCAGGATCTGGGACTCGTTGGGGACGCCGCCATCGGGCCAGTCCATGAGAAGGCCCTCCGCGGGAGAAGGCGTACGCCCGATGGGCCAAGGGGTGGCGCTCCCGACCTGGGAGAGGGCGATGTCCCCGGCGCCGGTGTAGATGCCGTAGCCATGGTCGGCGCCCTCCTGGAACTGGGTCTGCCGGACGCGTCCCACGCGCACGACCTTGTCGACGGTGCCGGACGCACCCAACCCGTCGTCGAACCGCACCGCCAGGAGCCTCGAACCCGTTCCGGCCGTGTTGGCGACGAAGGTGATGGAGCGGAGGATGTCCTCGATGACCGGACCGGTGGCCTCGGGCCCGAAGGCGATCTCCATCGGAGCCGGGAAGGCGCCTCCCGTGACCGATCCGACCTCGCGACCGGCATGGACGACCCGGGTTCCGATGACCTCGACCGGGAATCCGTTGGAGGCCAAGGGACGTATCTCCATGCGGTCACCGGCGACGCCACCCGCGGACAGAGCCAATGTCAGGCGGGCCCCGTTGAAGTTGGTGGCATCGGGGTCGACGAGGGTGGCGCGACCGTCGATTCCGACCGGAGGCATCCCCAATCCGTAGAACACGGCGCCGGAGGGCAGACCGATGGCGGTCTCGTTGTCGACGAGGACCGCGGGCAGCGGGGTGTTGCCCGCGAAGTTGGTGTAGACCGGGTCCGAAGAAACGAGCGTGTGGTTGATGTTCAGCAGGAGCGTCGGCTGATTGGTGGCGTTGTCCGGGGCGGTCAATGTGATCAGACGGGGTGTCCGCCAGTCTTCCGGGGTGAACGTCAGGACCGAGGGAGAGGCGACCACGACGGACGGGACCGCGGAGGTGATGGCCAACTCGACCGGCAGGTCCGGCTGTGTGCCGAGCGCGACCGTGTAGGTGAGCGACCGGGACTCGACGACGGTGAGCGGGAGGGAGTAGTTCCAGACGAGGCGGGAGACGTCGTCGTCCAGGGTCTCGCCGAGGATCTGGCGGCCGGAGAGCCCGTTGAACGCGGCGTCATCCGAAATGGCCGGACCGACACTGAAGCCGAACGGCTGGGGACCGTCCTGCCGGCCGTCGTCCACGCCACGGACAGTGACCGTCTGGAGGACATTCCAGTTGGCCGGGGTGAAGACCAGTTCCGAGGGCTCGGCTGCGGCCTCATCCGGGTTCAGTGCGTTGATGGGAATCCGGACGACGGAGGTCGGCGGGCGGCTGAGCTGGAAGGCGCTGGTGGCCGAGGAACCCGCTTCGGTGACCCGAAGGCCGTCCACCGGGAAGCCGGTGATGCCGGCGGTTTCGTCGTCGGAATTCACACCGGGGATCCGAAGGTCCGCGGCACCGATGAATGCCGGATCGGAACCCGCTGCGACGGACAGGACGATCTGGAATGCCGCGGCACCGTCCGCGTCGGGATCGTCCTGTCCGACGACCCTGAGTGTCTGCGGGACATTCCAGTTCCCGGGGAGAAAGGTGAGGAGTTCCGGTGCGACGGTGGCCTCGCCGGGATCGGTTGAAACCACACGGACGTTCACCGGAGCGGAAGGCGGGACGTCGAGGACGACGTCGACCGTGGAGGAGCCGCCGCCTTCGGTCGTGACCACCGTGCGGGCGGGCGAAGCGGACACGCCTGGCGTGGCGCCGGGGATGTAGACGAACGCGGCGACGGGCTCGTTGGTGCAGGCCTCCAGGACGGGCGGGTACACGCCGGTGTCACGGTGCTCGAGGATCCAGCCGTTGCCGTCGGCCTGGTAGCTGAGGACGTTGTCGAAGTTGTTGGTGAAACCGCCTTCCATGGAGGTGATCAGGACGCCGGCGGCCGGGGAGCCGCCCGCGATCTCCAGACGGAACCGGCCCGCTTCGAGCTGGGTCACGGTGAACCTGGGGAACGAATCGTTGTGGAGAAGGACGACGGCGTTGGTGCCGGTCTCGTCGACGCCGAACCGGCCGGAAACGACATTGGTGTTGGACCGGGGTACGAACACGAATCCGGCGGGATCCTGTTCCAGGGCTCGCGGGTTGGTGGCGCTGCCGAAGTTGTCCTTGATGTAGATCTCCCAGGTGCCGTCGGCGTTGACCACGGAGTTGGCGTAGTTGCCCTCGTTCTTCGCGTGGTTCACCAGGAGCACACCGGAATTGGTGGAGGAGATGCCCAGCGTCCGGAGATCCACGCGGGAACGTCCGGCGGAAACACCCTTGAAGTGGGTGCCCAGCACCAGGCCGGGCGAGCCCACGAGGAAGTTGTTGGTGGCGCCGTTCTGACGGCTCGCGTTCCGGGCGAAGCCCGCGATCCAATCGCTGAAACGGAAGTAGGCCGCAGCCACGTTCATGTTGTACTCGGCGCGGTCCGCGGTTGCGTCCTGGACCACGGCCCAGTATCCCGCGGCGCCGTAGTCGAAAGAAGGGGCGGCATAGCCCAACAGGTTCTCGAGCTCCCCGTTGTCGCGGCCGTTCTCGGAGACGGCGACCAGCATGATGCCGGCGTCGACGTCGTCGGTGCCGATGTCGCCGACCTGCAGGTTGTAGTCGCCCCTGTTGGATCCGGGCCGGATCCGCAGATCGTTGATCGAGAGCCGCGTCTCCAACGTCACCGAGTCCACGGAGTTGCCCGTGTCGTTCTGGGTGACGGAGATGTTGATGGCGGAGACACCGTGGGGCGGCGTCAGGCCGGCCAACACAGGCAGGGAAGTCGCTGCGGCAAATGCGAGCGCTCCAGCCAGGCCGACCCAGGACCGGGCCCGATTTCGCAAGGATTCCCAGTGGAACAGATCGTTGATGCTTTGTCTTTTCATGGTCCGCAGTGGTTCTCGGGTCCCGGCGGAATCCCGCCCGGACGTCGAGCCAGCGAAGCTACTGCGGCCCTGGGAGCCCGTGGCACCCACAATGCGGCGACAAATCCGTTCCAGCTTGGAGACTCCGAGGTGTCGAAGAGTCATCTGCCCGACACCGCTTCGAGATATGAGTGCGCAAGCACCCGCGGGAAACCTTCCCAAGTCGTGAAGGGGTCGTCCTCCACTGGCAGCCGATCCGGGCGTCAAGGCCAATGGAATCGAAGCGGCCACGACGGAAGGAGGATTGGAATCGCGGACCGATTCGGAAGGGATCGGAACCCGAAGCCGCTGGGGATCGGGGACTCCACACACAAGGGTCTCCTCCGCGTGCTCCGCGGCTCCGTGTGCGCCTTCCGGCGGGCCCGACGGGCCACCGGGTGCCGGATCCGGGCCCCAGCGACGATCATCCATCGGCGTCCGGTGACGCTGCGGGAGATCCGCGGTTCCCTACCCGATCCCGGCGGCTTGGCGGCTTGGAGTGCCGGTCTCTTCCGAACCGATCCGGTCAGGAAGCCGCGGGGACGGGCCGCTTCCAGATCGGCACCACCCGCTTCATCTCGTCGATGATCCATCGGCACGCGTCGAAGGCCTCGGCGCGGTGGGGGGAAACCACTTCCATCCACAACGACGGTTCGCCGACACGGACAACCCCCAGGCGATGGACGACCCGGACCGACTCCAAAGGCCACCGGCGTCCCGCCTCTTCCAGCAGCTTGTGGAACTGCGCCTCGGCCATCTGGACGAACGCGGTGTAGTCGATGGCCGCGATGGGAGCCCCCTCCTCGCTGCCCCGCACGACGCCGAGGAAATGGACCACCGCACCCATGCCCGGACCCGAGCTGCGGGAAGCGGCGAGGGCCGAGCCGTCGATGGCGTCCGTCGTGATCAGGATTTCCAGTTTCACCAGGTCAGGTCATTCGATGGACGCGTCGTGGGTCGGTCATCCGCCCTGGACCGGCGGGAACAGCGACACGGAGTCCCCGGGCTGCAGGAGGTAGGAACCGCCCTGGTATTCCACGCCGACGGCCACCAGCGTGGAATTGCGCAGGGCACCCAGGCGCGGGTGGGACCGGTAGACGCTTCGCAAGAGCTCGTCGACCGGGGTCCCGACCGGGACCTCGAACTTGCCGGAACCCGTGCCGGCGAGGTCCGCGAAGTAGGACCAGAAGGTGACCTCGACCGTCATGGGCGCCCTGCGGATCCGGCCTTACCCCGTTTCGTGACCGGGGTGGACTTCCCGGCGGGCTTCGGCGCCTTCGCCACCTTCCGAACCGGCTCCGGCGCCTCCACGACCTCGGAG
>CAIYXO010000821.1 GCA_903930165.1 uncultured Verrucomicrobiota bacterium
CCTGGGTGGTGGCGCGGTGTACGTCGAAGGCGGAAGCGCCTGGATCGCCGGCAACCGGTTCGAGCGGAACTCGGTCGTTGCGGCGTTGCCCGCCGGCGGCGGCAGTCTCGATGCGCGCCAGGGTAGCGGAGGTGCGCTCCTTCTCGTGGCAGCTTCCGCAACGGTCCGCGACAACCTCTTCTTCGCGAATACCAACCGGGTCGCCGCGAGCGCCTTCTCCGGTTCGGCCGTCGCCCTGCACCCGTCCTTCGAGACCACGTTCCTCGAGAACAACACCTTCATCGACAACCAGTCCGTTGGAAACGGCACCCCGACGCCCAGCTCGCTGCCGCGTGCCTCGGTCCTGGTCTACCGGGGCATGCTCGGAACCTCCGTTCGTCCGCTGGTGGCCCGGAACAACCTCTTCGCCTTCAACCACGGCACGGTGGCCAAGGAGGTCCTTCAGAACACCGCGCTGGAGGTCTCCCACAACGTCGCCTTCGCCAACCGCGACGACACCTTCCCGGCCGGCGTCTCCAACGTCGTGACGGATCCCCGATTCGCCGGCCCGGGCGCCTTCCCCAGGCTGGCCGCGAACTCGCCGCTCCGCGACGCCGGCGCCCCCGACACTTCGGCTGAAGCGGGCCGCACGGACCTCGAAGGCCGCCCCCGCCTCGTCGGGGACCGCGTCGACATCGGCGCCTTCGAGTTCGATCCCGCCGGCCCGACGCCGGCCGTCCCGGTGGTGCGTGTCCGCGTGGACGGCGACGACGCCGCGGATGGCTTCGGCTGGTCCACCGCCAAACGCACGATCCAAGGCGCGGTCGATTCCCTCGGGTTGGCCGGCGGCGAGGTCTGGGTCCAGGGCGGAACCCACTCCGGGTTCGTCCGTTCCGGAGAAGCCATCCGCTTCTACGGCGGCTTTGCCGGCACCGAGACGCGCCGTGAGGACCGGGACTGGGGCCGCCAACCCACCACGATCGCCCCGCCGTCCACCGGGCTTGACGGCGGGCCGCTCGCCACCCTCCGTGGCGAAGGCGTCGCGACGGAGTTCTCCGGATTCCGGGTCGTGGACGGACGGGGACGTCCCGCAGGCGGCCTCAGCGTCCTTGGCGGCGGACGGGTCGGAGAGACCGCGTTCCTCCGCAACACGGCGACCAACACCGCCGGATCCGGCACCATCGCGGCCGGGGCGATCTTCCATTCCGGCAAGGGCCGTCTTCGGATCGAGAACGCCGCCTTCGCCACCAACGCCTCCACGGGAATCACCGCGGGTTCCGCGATGGCGGCGATCGCCTCGCAGGAGGGCTCCGGAGGCGTGGACCTGCGGCATGTGACCTTCCACGCCAACACGGTCCCGATCGGTGGTGGTGTGCTTCGGCTCCCGTCCGTTCCCGCCTCGGGAATCGCCAACAGCCTCTTCGTGGGAACCGGCACCACGTCGGCGCTCGGCACCCTTCCCGTATCCACCGAGGCTTCCGGCAACCAGTACTGGAACGCCACCGCCTTCGCGGGAACTCCGACGAACGGTTGGCTCCGTGCCGATCCGCTCTTCATGAACGCGGCCGCCGGGGACCTTCGCTTGGCCGCGAACTCCCCGGCCCGTGACGCGGCCGTCGTCGCCGTTTCCCCGTCCGAGCCCCGCGACCTTGCCGGGCGGCTGGATTCCGGCGGCCGCGCCGACATCGGTGCCTTCGAATACTTTCCGCCGCCGCCGGCCGATTTCGCGGTCGCCATCGACATCCCAAGCGCCGGCGCCTCCATCACGGCCCTGCGCGCGACGGACGTCTTCTACTCGATCGACAACACCAACCGCACCGCGGTCCGTTCGGTCCTCCTTGTGGATGGCGTTCCCGTGGCGACCAACACCGTCGCCGGCTCCCGCATCATCCGCTGGGCGGCGCCGCTCGTCGGCAGTCACGACCTCGTGGTCCGCGTCTGGGTCGACGGCTTCCAGCCGGCGGACTCCGCCCCGGTGAACGTCTCCGTGCCCGTTCCCGTCGGCGACACGCCTCCCGTCATCGGCGCGATCACGGTTTCCGCCCGCGGCGGTGTCCTGGTCGCCCCGGTCACCGTCTCGGTCAATGCCTCGATTTCCGACAGCAATGGAATCCAAGGATCCTGGCGTTGGACGGACGCCGAAGGTCGTCTCCTGCGCTCCGGCACCGCGCTCGGCTCCGCCACCACCGGTCCGATGGAGTTCCTCCAGGCCGGGACCCACAACTTCCGGCTCCGGGTGCAGGACCGCGTCGGCCAGTCCGTCGAGACCAACCTGACCGTCCGCATCGAGTCGCCCACGCGCTGGACCTCGAACTTCGGGCCGGATCTCGCTCTCCGCGCCCTCAACGAGGCGGGTGTCGTCGTCGGATCCCGTCAGGTGGATCCCGTCGGGCCCATTCCCGTGAGGATCGAACAGGGTCGGGTGGTGGCCTTGGTCGCGGAGACCGCCGGTCCGGGTACGGCCTTGGGATTGAATGCGTCCGGAACCGCCGTGGGCTCTTTGCGCGGCATGCCCACCCTGTTCCGCGACTCCGGTCCTGTCCTCCTCACCAACCTCCAGGGAGCCGCCCTGGCCATCAACGCGTCGGAACAGGTCGTCGGAACCGTCGTCCTTCCCGAAGGTGTGACCCGGCCCTTCCTCTGGCAGAACGGGACGATGACCCTGCTGCCGATCGCCGACGGCCAGGAAGGCAGCGCCCTGGCGATCAATGACGCCGGGTTGGTCGTGGGCTCGGTGGCCGACCGTCAGGGACGGCCCCAGGCGGTGGCTTGGCGCCAAGGAGTCCTGGAATGGCTGACCACCGAGGCCGTCGGCGGTGCGGCCCATGCGGTCGATCCGTCCGGCGTCGTCGTGGGCGAGGCCGACGGCAAGCCGATGGTCTGGCGGAATGGCCTGCAGGAGACGCTCGCCGGCGGCGAAGCGGGCGGTGCCGCGTTTGCGATCGGCGCGGACGGAGTCATCGGCGGCCAGCTTGGGAGCGCGCCGGCCCTCTGGGTGGCCGGCGCGGTTGTCGATCCCCTCCGGGGCCTCTCCGGCGATTCGCGGCTTTTCGGCGCCTTCGTCCGGGTGGCCTCCGTGAATCAACGCGGCGACCTCCTCGCCGGCAGTCCTGGGATCTATCGGTTGGTCCACCTCCGGGCCCAGGTTCCGGAACCCCGCCTGAGACTCTCCCAGGGTGCCGTTCCCGGATCCCTTCGGCTGGAGGCCGGCCTCGGTTTCCAGGAGTCCCCGGACTTCCTGGAAGCCTCGGAGGACTTCCGCGTGTGGCAGCCCGTGGGAACCAACGTGCTGTCGCTCGAAGTGCCCGCGGACGCAGCCCAGCGCTTCTTCCGCCTGCGCCGCCGGGAGCCCTGAGCGTCAAGGGGCGGAAAGGATCGCCACGCCAGACCGCGAACCCCAGGGACACGGAGGGGAAACCCGATCCGTCTTCCGTGCCTCTGTGGCACCTTTCCTCACCGCTTCGCCGCGAAGCAGTAGACGAAGCCGTCGTCGCAACCCACGACGATGTGCCCGTCGACCACGGCGGGGGAACTCTGGATCGGTTGGCCGATCTCGTGGTTCCACAGTTCCTTGCCGTCCTTCAGGGACACCACGTAGAGGCGTCCGTCGTCGCTGCCCACCACCACGTGTTCGCCGGCGACCACCGGCGAGCTCTCGACCTTGCCGCGGGTCTGGAAGGTCCACACCGCCTTGCCGTCCTCGCGGTTCACGCAATGCAGCCGTTTGTCGCGGCTGCCGACCAGCACCCGGTCCGCGGTCAGCGCCGGCGAGGACATGAACGGAAACGCCCGGTCGCGGTACCGCCAAACGACCGCGCCCTTCTCCACGTCGACGCAGAGCAGCTCGTTCTCGTAGTGGCCGACGTAGAGGCGTCCGCCGGACATGGCGCCCGACGCGGCGATGTAGGCGCCGGCCTCGACCTCCCGGAGCTTCTTCCCGTTGACCACGTCCACCACGTGGATCAGGGCGTCGCAGCCGCCGAACGCCGTCAGTCCGCCGGAGACCGCCGCGGAGCCGTTGATGTAGTTGCCGGTCTCGTAGACCCAGTTGGTGCGGCCGGTGTCGGCGTTGAGCGAGTAGAGCTTGAAGTCGTAGGAACCGACGAGGATGGCGGTGGGTTGGCCGGGGCCGGGGGAATACCAGGAGGCGCTGCTCTTGATCTTCTCGTCGAATCAG
>CAIYXO010000822.1 GCA_903930165.1 uncultured Verrucomicrobiota bacterium
CCGAGCAGCTCCCGGCGGGTCCTCCGCCGATCACGACGACGTCATGGACCTTCATGGCCTCAGTCCCGCCTCCCGCCGCGTCCACCTCCGGACCCGCGCGAAGAACCATCCGAAGAAGGCGAGCCCGCACACGTTGACCCCCATCGAGTAGCCCAGCTTGTAGGGACGTCCCGCGTTGCGCTCGGCATAGACCGTCTGGTCGCGGCCGGCGAGCAGGGTCGGCCAGGCGAGCGGCATGAGCGCGCCGTGGAGGAGGCCGCGTCCGAAACCCGGAGGCGTGGCGATCCGCGCGTCCCAACGCATCGCCGCCGAGGAGCCCGTGCCCACGGCCAGCGCGACCAGGACGGTGGCGGCCCCGCGACGGATCCAGGGGATCCAACGCGGGCTTCCCCTCTCGGGGGCCGGCTCATCTTGTGGCGCATCGGGCATTCTGTTTGTGTTCCGACGATGTTTTTGAGCGAGCGTAGCGCGCAAGCCGAATACTTCGACGCGCCCGAACGGACCGCCTCGGAGCTGCGGGCCCACTACGCCTGGCTGCAACGGATCAACCGGATCACCCGCTTCGAGCGCCCGTTCCGGATCTGGCTTCCGCGCCTGCTGCCGGAGTCCACCTGCCGCTCGATGTCGGTGCTCGACATCGGTGCGGGCGAAGGCGAGCTCGGCCGGACGCTCACCGCATGGGCCGCGGGACGGGGATGGGAGTGGCGGTTCACGGACCTCGACCTCTCTGCGCACGCCTGCAACCGCAATCCCAACCTCCGCGTGACGGTCGGCTCGGCCACGTTGCTCCCCTTCCCGGACGGCCACTTCGACGCCGTCATCGCCTCGACCATGACGCATCACCTCGGCTCCGAGGAGGACGTCGTCCGGCATTTCCAGGAGGCGGCGCGCGTCTCGCGGGGCGCGGTGCTGATCTGCGACATGCAGCGCAGCGTTTTGTTCCTCGCGATGCTCTGGGTGCTGTTGCGGGCCTGCCGGGCGCCGCGGGAGTTCCGCAACGACGGACTGCTCTCCGTCCGACGTGGATGGCGCGCCGCCGAGTGGCGTCGTCTGGCGAAGGAGGCCGGATTGGATTCGGCCCGGGTCTGGACGGAGCATTCCGCCCACATCCTGCTCTCCCACCGGCGGCCGGTCTGATTGCGATTCCGGATTCCCGATCTGCGATTCCCGATTCTCCAAAACGGGGCGGTCTGGTTGTAGTCCCGTGAGCCCGTCCCCAGCGGCGTGCCCGAATGGGAGAGAACGCGGGAGACCCACGCGAAGGCGCGGAGCCGGGGTTCACAGCCAAGGGTGCCAAGGGTGCGATGTTGGGCCTGCCGCCCCCTCACTGCGCCGCTCCGGCCAAGCCGGATTGATGCGGATGTGATTGGCCCGCAAAGCCGCAAAGCCGGCGGAAACAAGGGGAGAGCCCGTGGCTTTCGTTCACGGAAACCGGACACCAAGGAGTGATCGTTGGTCAGGTCCCGAATTGGGCGCCCCGTTGGCGTCTTGGCGTCTTGGCGTCTTGGCGTCTTGGCGTGAGGTCTGTCCGGGCCCATTCCGCATCGCTCCGCCTACGCGGCGCGGGTCCGGAGATACCACCGGAACCATCGCGCCGTGTCGCGCAACGGGGAGATCTTGCTCCGCTCCCCGCCGTAGCGCACCCGGACCGGGACGAAGGCCATCGGATGTCCCGCCCGCGCGAAGGCCACGGTCATCTCGGACTCGATCTCGTATCCGCGGCAGCGGAGCGCCAGTGATTCCAGCGAAGGCAGGTGCACCAAACGGTAGCCGCATTGCGAGTCCGGCACCTCGATTCCGGCCAATGCAGAGATGCGCCGGCTCATCCATCGGTTGGTCCAACGGCGCACCACGGGCATCGCCCGCGAACCCGGCATGCGGTTCCCCACCACCAGGCGGGCCCCCGTCTCCGCCGCCGCGATGAAGGCCGGGGCCTCCGCGGGATCATGTTGACCGTCGCCGTCCAGCATCAGCATCCACTCGCCTCCCAGCTCGCGCGCACGGTGCCATCCGGCGGCCAGCGCGGCCCCCTTGCCGAGCGGTTTCGGATGGCGCAGGACGGTCGCCCCCGCCGATTCGGCCTCGGCAGCGGTGCCGTCCGAGGAGCCGTCGTCCACCACGAGGATCCGCGAAACGGTCCCCGTGAGCCCGCGGACGACGGCGCCGACGCGGCCGGCCTCGTCGAGGCACGGGATCACGGCGATGGTCAGGTCGCGGACGCGGGACACGCCGGAGCCTCCCGGCTGCGGCCCGCGGCTGTCGAGCCCTCTCCTCGGACGGCGATTCCCGCGGAGCCCGACCTTGCACCCATGGGGATGCACACAGTATCTCCGGATGGTGCATCGACGCTGGTTTCCCGCCGCCGAGGATCTCGTGGCCTCAGGAGAGGCCCAGGAGCTCCTCCACGCCCGCGCGTCCGCGTCCGCGCGGGGACGCTTTGGCCGGGCCGTGTTCGTGAGGGGCGTGGTCGAGGTCTCGAACTTCTGCCGGGAGAACTGCCACTACTGCGGGATGCGGCGCGACAACCGGACGCTCGGCCGCTACCGCGCGACCCATGACGCGCTCGCCGAACTGCTGGTCCACCAGCGTCCGGCCAGCATCACCGACATCAACATCCAGGCCGGCGAGGATCCCGTCGCCGCGCGGGAGGTGGTGTTGCCGTTGGTACGGACCCTCCGCAAGGAGACGCCTCTCGGGATCAGCGTGTGCCTGGGCACCCTTTCCGCCGACATCACCGACGCCCTGCAGGAGGCCGGGGCTTCGACCTACATCATCAAGTTCGAGCTGTCCGACCCGGAGCGCTATCGCGGGCTGCAGGCGCCGGGCACGCTCGAGGAACGCGTCGCGCACATCCGCTGGCTCGCGGAACGCGGATGGAAGGTCAGCTCGGGCTTCATCTGCGGGCTTCCCGGCATGGACGCCGATGCGGCCTTGGGCAACTTCCGTCTGGCCGAGTCGCTGCCCCTGATCGGCTGCAGCGTGAGTCCGTTCGTCCCCGGCGAATCGACCCCGCTGACCTCGGCCCCGGCCGCCGGGATCGGGCAGACCCTGAACTCCATGGCGGCGCTGCGGCTGATGCGGCCGGACTGGGTGATCCCCGCGGTGAGCGCGTTGAACATCGCGGGCCCCGGCACCGGGTACCGACGCGGCCTCGCCACCGGCGCCAACCTCTGCACGATCAACCTAACCCCGGATGGCGAACGGGAGAACTACCTGCTGTATCGGCGGGACCGCTTCATCATGAACGAGGAACGGATCCTCGCCGCGATCGCCGACGAGGGTCTCGAGGTCTCGAAGGTCCGCCTCGCCGATCACCTCGCCACGGCGGTGGGCTGAACCGGCACCTCCGACGTCGGCGCTTCGGCCCCGCGCCCGAACCAGGTCCGCCACCCTTCACGCAGCTCCAGCCGCAGCCAATCCGCCACGGCCCCGAGCACCGGCTTGCCGGTCGAGTTGTCGGGCAGGAATCCGTTCAGCAGATAGCGGTGCCCGTCGTTGTGGCGTCCGAATGTCCCGCGCCTCCGGCGTTCGTCCGCGATCCGCGCGAGTCGCCGGTTGTAGGTGGACATGAGCCGGTACGGGATCTCCGACGTCCGCAGGCTGAACACGGGGTTGCGGTAGGCCGGGGCGCCGTCCCGCAACGGCTGCGAAACCACCCCCATGTAGTAGAGGCCGAGGTCGAGACGGAACCCGATCTGGAGGAGCTCGAAGTCGCCCATCCACGCGTACTTGTCCCGGTACACGGCGTCGAACCAGCGCCGATAGCTGACTTCGAAGTCTCGGTTGTGCGCCGCCACCAGGGGTTCCACCGGCTCGCCGGCGAGGGACTTCGTCACCAGCTCCACGGCGCGGGTCACGGTGTAGCCCAGCCAGTCCATGCCCGGGCTGTAGAACGGATCGATGAAGCCCGCGGCGTCGCCCGCGAGGACCACGCCGTCCGCAGCGGTGCGCTCGCACCGGTAGGCGAGGTTGGCCCGCCATCGGACGTCGCCCTCGACCGGTTGGGCGTCCCGCAGGAGTTCCGCGGCGACGGGATGGGCGCACAGGAAGGACTTGAGACGGCGGCCCAGGGATTCGGATCCGGCGGGCCAGGTGACGCGTCGCTGGTCGAAGACGACCCCGACCGAGGTGTCGCCGCCCTTCAACGGAATGAACCAGGCCCACCAGCCGTCGCCGACGATGTGGTTCGTGGCCGTGTTCCGGATGCCGTGGCAGACACGGCTCCACTCGGGAAAACGCTCCGAGAGACCCAGGCCGTCCCAGTCGGCGACGCCGGTCCAGCGGGCCCAGCACGCGGTGGTGGGATGCTCCCGGTTGGTGCGGAGCCAACCCATCCGACGGGCCATGAGCGCGGTGAAGCCGGTGGCGTCCACCACCCAGCGGCCCTCGAGCTCCATGACGCCGTCCGCGCCTTCGACGGAGACCTTTTGCATCCCGCCCGGGACGGGTTCGACGCCGCGGACCTTGGCCGGACGGAACAGCGTCGCGCCCTCGGCCACCGCCCGCCGGAGCACCTCCTCGTCGATCACGCTGCGGTCCACCTGCCAAGCCGGCAGCCGGGAAAGGTAGCGTCCGCCGAGCTCGCTGCAGTCCGTGAGCCCGGCCGTCCGCCCGTTGGAGAACCAGAAGCGCATCCCGTGCTTTGGCAGCTGGGTCTCGTTGAGGAACGAGGTCAGCCCGAGGACACGTCCGAGGAAGAAGGCGCTGACCTCGACCGTGGATTCACCGACGCGTCGGGGGAAGGAATCGGACTTCTCGACGACGGCGATCCGGAGTCCGGGCCTCTGCCGCTTCAACAGCAGCGCCGCGGACGCCCCGGCCAGGGAACCCCCGAGGATCACGACGTCGAAGCGTTGGGACTTCACGGGCCGGATTCCGGGGCCGTGGAGGATCGGATTCAAGCAGCAAGGGGACACGGCAGGAGAC
>CAIYXO010000823.1 GCA_903930165.1 uncultured Verrucomicrobiota bacterium
CCTGGAGCGCCGGGAAGTCGGAGTCACCGGTTTCCGGTTTCCGATTCGCATCTCCGAGCGACTTCCGACGGCCCAGCTCGAAATCCCCGTGTCGGACACCCGGGATCCAAACGGCGAAGAACGTCTCTTCCGGCACGGGATCGGCGGTCTGGAGCCGGTTGGTATCCCTCGTCCCGATCGCGGCGTCGACGTGGTAGCCCGCATACCACCCGAGACGGTCCCCGACCAGCAGGCGCATCCCGTCGTCGGTGCTGCCGACCAGGTTGTCGGTCCAGCGGAAGCCCTCGAGGCCGATGGTGGGCGCGTGGCCCGAATAGATGGCCTTGAGGCCCGCGGTGCGGGCGGAGGCCATCCAGGACTCGCCGCGTCGATGACGACGGAGGACTCGAATGGCGAGGAAGAGTCCAAGTGCGATTCCTGCCGCAAGACCGATTCCCACCCCGGATTCGCCGCCAAGGATCCGTCCAAGGATCGCCCCGCCCAAAGGGCCAAGGACCAACAGGGCGAAGGACCTGGCTGCATGCCTCGAGTATGAGATCCGCTTCACAGCCCGGAGCATTCCCTGGCGTCCCGAATTCCGACAAGCCCGTGCCCGTTGGAGGTCGTGTCGGCGTTTCCAAGCGACCGTCCGCCCCGTTGCTGCTCGGGTTCCGTCGGGGAAGGATCGGATGGTGCAGGGGAAGGAACCCCCAAGGTCCGTTGACGTTCTCGTTCAGGCCGTCCTGGAGTGCCGGGATCCACAAGGGGTGGGGACAGACCCCACTGGAAACCGCGTCGGCCGATGGGGGCCGAGCCCTCCAATGCGATATGCCTGGCGAAGAAGAATTGGCCTTTCCGATGGGGTCTGTCCCCCGGGGTCTCTCCCTGTTCGGAAGGGATGAGACAAGTGCCGCCCAAGGGCCGTGATGGTCCGGGCCCCTGTGCTGAAGGGGTCTGGAAGGTGGAGGTGTTCCCGGAGCACCAAGATGTCTGCCGCAGGAAGCTGGGGTTGGTAGCGTCGGTCGTCTGCAGCGCGCAGCGAATCCTGCAAGCCCAAGCCGCGGGGCGGCTGGTTGGCATCGGTGTCCCGGACCGGCGAGCGGTCGGGGAGGATGGCGAATTCGGGTGGATTCAGGATCCACCCCTCGACCTCGACCACCTCCTTGCGAGCCGGTAGCCGATCGCGATGCCCAGCCACGTGCAGAGCAGGTCGACCAGGTCCGGGGTTCGCCTGGGGAACAGGCCTTGGCTGAACTCCTCCGCGGTGCCGAACAGGAACAGGCTGGCGACGGCGACGGGAACCGGTCGGCCGAACCATCGTCTTGTCCCGGGGAACGCCAGGTGGAGAAGGAACGCCAGGGTCCCATACACCACCACATGGCCGACACGGTCGCCATTCGGGTATTCATACAGGTGCCGCAGCATCGGCGGCATGCGGCCCGTGTCCGCCGCCCAGGCGATGTAGAGCAGGAACAGGACGGCGAGGACGGCGGCGGTCTTGATTCTCATCGGGGCTGCTGGCGCATGGGAGGCGACACCGGGGAGCACACTTCCATGGCGGTGGAGGCCGGCGCCAGCTTTGGGTTGGAGGCCGGCGTTGGCGCCGGTCGTTGAACGACACCGGGGATGCCGCCGCGTTCAGCCGAGTCGTCCCAGGACCGCTGCCGCTGCCGGTACGACGATGCCGAGGCCGATGCAGACGACCGCACGGCGACGATGGGGTGTGTGCCTGAGCGCGAGAACCACGCCGAGCGAGGCCGTGGCGATCCATGACAAGGCCATCAGGACCACCAGCAAGGCGAAGACCGGACTGGCAAGGCCCGATCCGTCCTTCGGTTGGTGGAGCGTGTGCAGGGTCGAAAGCAACCGAAGGGGATCCCCTGCCACTCCAAAGACCTGCCAGAGTCCGGAGACCGCAAAGAACAGGATCAGCGGCGCGAAGAAGCAACCGAGCAGCAGGTGGATCGAGCGGAGACGGTTCATGGGATGGCTGTTCTCCCAACTTGTGATCTCCCGGCTGCGCCTTGGCAATGTCCGCGACCGGGATGGTTCCCGATTCAGTCCTTCGGCGTGGAATCCTTCGGCTCAAGCGGGGCCGGGGTCGGCCCGGGTTTGGCGTCTTTGCGGCGGGAGGATCCGTCCCAGGTCCATAGCGCCACGGCGAAGGCGAGAGTGACCCCGACCCCGATGAACGGGGCGACGGTGGCGATGCGGGCCTGGGTCGACTCCTCGGCGGACATCGTCCAGAAGCCGGGCGACGGGCTTTCGCCGAACGACCAGCGGGCGATGTTGAGTCCGGCATGGAGGGCGATGGGCATTGCGAGTCCCTTGGAGGCCAACGCCGCGGCGCCGAAGAGCAGGGCGCTGGGGATCACGCCGGTCAGGACGGAGTTCCAGGACCAACCGAAGGCGAGGTGGCAGAGTCCGAACGCGACGGCGACCATCGTCTGGGCCTTCCAGGCACCGAGCGTCGGGAGCAGGGTGCGGAGCGGAAGGCCGCGGAAACCGAGTTCCTCCATGCAGGAGAGCGCCAGGAAGGAGAGGACGGCGGCTCCGGCGGCCAACGGTTCCAGGTTGGGGTTCCATCCGAGCCCGATGGGTGCGACGAGGTTGGTGATCAACAGGAGGTTGGTGCCGTAGACGCCGGCGCCGAGCATCAGGCCGAGCAGGGCCTTCCACAGCGAGCGCCGCGCGGGAAGGAGTCCGACGTCGGACCAGGAGCGTCCTGTCCTCCGTAGGAAGAGCCGGGTCAGGGCAACGAGGGCGAACGAGCCGAGGAGGCCCCAGACCAGGTCCTTCCAAGGTGGGGGGACGAAGGACTTGCCGACGGCTGCGGCGATCAGGATCCCGATGTAGCCGGCCCAGAACAGGGCGACCTGTCGCAGTGCGGCGATCCTGGCGGATTCGTTTCGGGTCATCGGC
>CAIYXO010000824.1 GCA_903930165.1 uncultured Verrucomicrobiota bacterium
CCGACGGCCATGTCCGTCGGCTGGAGCGGAACACGGCGGAAGGGGACGCCTGGCCGAACCGAATCTCGGAGTTGGGCGTGTTCAGCGATCTGCCGACGCGGACTCCGAATCCGGGTCTGGTGGCCTACGAGGTCAATTCGCCGTTCTGGTCCGATGAAGCCGAGAAATTTCGGTGGTTCGGCCTGCCGGGACTCCAGTCGCGCATCGGATTCCAACGCGACGAACCGTGGTCGTTCCCCGTCGGAACGGTATGGGTCAAGCACTTCAATCGTCCCGATCGGAAGCCCCCCCTGCCTCCCCTCCCGTTGGAAACCCGGGTCCTGGTGATGACCACCAACGGCGTCAGCGGGGCTTCCTACCGTTGGCGGGAAGACGGCCTCGAGGCCGACCTCGTTCCCTCGACCGGCGCCTTTGGAACCTATTTCTCCTTCTACTACGACGAACTCGGAACCCAGAGCATCGTCGCGCGGTCCTGGAGGTTTCCCGCCCGGCAGGAGTGTCTCAGTTGCCATACCCGCTCCATCGGCGGCCCTGCCGGATTCAACACCGCGCAGTTGAACAGGAAGGTCCGGGACGGGAGCCGGTTGATTTCCCAGATCGATCTCTGGGCCGAGGCCGGATACTTCGAGCCGCATCCCGAGGTTTCCGATGTTCAACCGGTGGAGGTGGCGATCGATGACATGACGGCGCCCATCGAGCGACGGGTCCGGTCCTATCTCGCATCGAACTGCTCCCAGTGCCATCGCCCGGGAGGCGTCCTCAGGGCGCAATGGGATGCCCGGTCCTCGATCCCGCTCGACGCCATGGGACTGATCGGAGTGACCGAATCCGTGCCGATCGGCAATGTGGCCTCGAAGTTGATCACACCCGGCGACCTCTCCCGGTCCATGCTTTTCAAGCGGATCGCAGAGCCCGGCGTCGCCCACATGCCTCCGCTCGGTTCGTATCTTCTCAACACCAATGCGATCGGCCTTCTGGCCGCCTGGATCACCAACGACCTGCCAAACCGGGTGACCTTCGACGTCTGGGCGACCGAACGGTTTCCCGGGTCGGAACCGGGTTTCCGTTCCAGGAGCTCGGACCCCGATTCCGATGGGTTGTCCAACTTCGAGGAATACCTGCTTGGGGAGGATCCGCTGGATCCGGTCCGACGCTGGTCTGTGAGGATCCGCAACGATTCGGACGGCTACCGCCTGAGTTTTCCCAGGAAGGCCGGTCGGAAGTTCGAAGTCGAATGGAACGCCCGGCTGGATGCCCCGGGCTCGTGGTCCCGCCTCGAGCATGTCGCCAACGATCCCCGTACGGCCGCAGCAGATGGGGAGGCGGTGATCCCGATCCCGGCCGATGCGGACCGTTTCTACCGTGTCCGGATCTCGGAGGAATGATCCGAGCCGCTCAACGCACGGCGGCGACCCTCGTTTCCAGACCCAGCCGGTAGCAAACCGCCTCCCGGTCGTTCCGGGCCAGGAGGAGGTCTCCCGCCAAGGCGATCGGGTTCCAGGTCTTGCGGTCGAAGACCCGGATCCGCTCACGCTCGTTGGGGCCGGTCGCGTCCGGTTCCAGCATGACGAGTTCCCCTTCCTCCGACATCTGGATCAGCAACCCGCCGATCCAGACTCCCTGCCCGTGCCCATAGCGTCCTTCCTTCCACTTCTGTGAACCGTCGGCGAGATCGATGGCGGCCAGGATTCCGTCGTCGAGTCCGACGACCAGCGTCCCGATGCGGATCGGATTCGAGAACTTCGCCTTCAGGCGCTTCGAGCTCCAGACGTTGGAGACCTGGAGCGTGCCGCCGGAGTCGCGGACGACTTCCAGCAACTCGGATCCGACCGCATAGCCGCCGGAGACCAGCAGGCGGCTTCCGGGGACCTCGACGGGGTTCGCCACCAGCGGAAAGCCCGTGCCCCAGGGCCGCGACCAGAGGACCTTTGCGGAGATCGGATCATGGGCGGTGACGGCACGGCCGTTGAGCACCACCACCTGGGGTGTCCCGGCCAGGGTCATCCAGGCAGGCGAGGCGTAGTTCGCCGATCCGTCGCCGCCGCTGGCGAGCAGCCGTCCTGTCGCGGCGTCGAAGACCAGCAGCGATTTGCCTTCGCGGCCGCCGGCCAGTGCGTAGACGCGGTTGCTGACGACCAATGGAGAGCCCGAGATCCCCCATTCCGGGAGTCCGGCTTCGGCGAAGGCCAGGATGTTCGTTCCCCAAAGAAGGCGTCCGGTCTCCAACTCCAACGCCTGTAGCCAACCTGTGGCGCCCTGCGTTAAGACGCGTCCGTCCACGATTGTGGGTGTGGAGCGGGGACCTTCTCCGCCGAGCGGCGTGAAGTAGCGGGCCTCGTTGGTGGCGGACCAGACGTCGCGTCCCGTGATCACGTCGCGTGCGACCACCTGTTCGGTGGTCCCGTGCTGCTCCAGCGTGATCGCCATCCGTCCCGCAACGGCGAAGCCGGACCAACCCGCGCCAACCGGAACACGCCACAGTTCCACCGGGGCATTGCTTCCGGAGCCGATGCGCGGCCGTGAGCCGGAGAGAATGCCGTTCCTTGCCGGACCAAGGAATTGCGGGTAGTCGCCCCGAAGAGAGGCGGTTCCGGAAGACGACTCGCTTCCCAGTACCTTGCGGGTCGACCGCCATTTCCATTCCAACGTGGGAATGAGATCCCCGGTGAAGCCGCCGATCCGCAGGGTGAGCCCCGCGAAGACCCCCAAACCCACCAAGGCGACGAGCGGATAGAGACGCAGTCGAAGGGCGGCCCGGGAAAAGAAGAGCCACCAGAGCAACAGCAGGACCCCAGCGATCGTACCGATGGTCAGGGAGATGAACCGGACGCCGGTCGAAATCGGGACCGCGATCAGCTCTTTGCGCTGAAACGGCCACTCCGTCCACGATTGGACAAAGCCGATCGCGATCGCCGCGAGGACGAGGATCGCCATCGCCGGCCATTTTCGGATGGAGTGGCGGGCTGCCGGAAGGGGGGATTCGCTCATCGACTCTTGGATCCTTCCGGAATCCTGCCGTTCGGCAAGCGTCGCCGGCGTGACAAGACGTTGTCCGGTAGGGCCAACCCGTGGCCGATGTTTCGCGGGGCTGTGATTGGCCTCCTGATTGCTCCGGGTGTCTCGATTTGGTCCGGCCGAGTGGTCGGACGGGCGGGCTTGGGCGGTGTAAACCGTGTGTCACCCCCAAGCCCGCCTTCACATTTTCCGGCAAGCCCAAGGCCGGTTTCGCGGGTTCAGGGCGCCGATTCCGGTGCTTTCCCGTCTTTGCGCTGGATCGTTTCTTCGCTCCAGCCTACACCGGAGCGGTCCCCCAAACGGTCGGCCGCTGTCCCGTATGAAGCCTCGTCATCCCCTTTCCCCCCGTGGCGCGTTCACGCTCATCGAGCTGCTCGTGGTCATTGCCATCATCGCCATCCTCGCGGGCATGCTTCTGCCGGCCCTCGCCAACGCCAAGTCGAAGGCCACCGGCCTCAAGTGCCTGAGCAACCTCAAGCAGATGCAGTTGGCGTGGCAGATGTACCCGATGGACAACCAGGACAAGATCGTCCTGAACTTCCTCGGCACCACCAACGCATGGATCGGCGGCAGCGTCTCCTCGATGCCTGGCGCGACCAACCAGCTCGACATCCGTAACGGCAAGCTCTTCCCCTACAACACCAGTACCGAGATCTACCGGTGTCCCTCGGATGCCCTCGGCTTCAAGGTCGCCGGCCGCCCCGTCCTCAGGGTCCGGAGCTATTCGATCAACGGCCAGATCGGCGGCGATCCGAGCATCACCTTCGTCAACCCAAGCGCCGGGCCGAAGTCGAAGCTGGACCAGATCACCCGCCCCGATCCGTCCAACGCGATGGTTTTCGTGGACGAGGACGCGGACAGCATCGATGACGGCTACTTCGCCGTGCAGGCCGCGCCGCCCCGTTGGACCTGGCAGAACACCGCGGCGAGCCGTCACGGCAACGGCGGCGTGCTCTCCTTCGCCGACGGACATGCGGAACAGTGGCGCTGGGTCGAACCCGACACCCGCAAGCTGAAGGGGTTGGACAAGCCCGCGAAGGTCGGCCATCGGGACCTCGCCCGCTTCCATCGCGCCACCTACGAGCCCTGAACCCGGCTGGGTCCAGCGGAGAGGCTTCTCTCCGCGGTTGAATCCCGCACCGTACTCAACAACCCTTTCCCGCAACCACCATGAGATTCGGCATCAACACCTTCCTGTTCACCTCCCCGTTCACGACGGAATCGGTCAAGCTGTTCCCCAAGTTCAAGAAGTGGGGCTTCGAGTCGATCGAGATCCCCGTCGAGGCCCCGGAACACATCGACCCGGTCAAGGTGAAGGCCGCCGCCGACAAGAACGGCCTCGTCATCGGCAGCATCTGCGCCGCGATGGGTCCCGGCCGCGACTTCCGGGGCACCCCTGAGGAGCAGAAGACCGCCACCGACTACATCACCGCCCTCATCGACCAGGCGGTCGTCCTCGGCTGCCCCTCGATCATCGGACCGATCTACTCGGTGGTCGGCCGCATCGGTTCCCACACCGATGCCGAGCGCAAGCAGCAGTTCGCCGAGGTGGTGAAGCATCTCAAGCCGCTCGCGAAGTATGCCGAGTCGAAGGGCGTCACCCTTTGCATCGAACCGTTGAACCGCTTCGAGACCGACTTCCTCAACACCACCGACCAGGGCCTCAAGCTGGTCAAGGCGATCAAGTCCAAGGCCGTGAAGCTCCACCTCGACACGTTCCACATGAACATCGAGGAAAAGAACCAGGGCGAGGCCATCCGCAAGGCCGGCCCCTATCTCGCCCATTTCCACGCCTGCGGCACCGACCGCGGAACCCCGGGCAACGACTCGCTCGACTGGAAGCCCATCGTCGCCGCCCTCAAGTCCATCGGATACAAGGGTGACGTCGTCATCGAGAGCTTCACCACCGACGTGAAGGTGATCGCCCGCGCCGCCGCCATCTGGCGCCGGATGGAACCCACCCGCGACGAAATCGCGGTCAAGGGCCTCGAGAATCTCCGCCGCTTCTTCGGCAAGAAGAAGTAGTCCGACCCGGGACCGGCAACGGTCCCGTTCTCCGGCAATTCCAAGGGCGGCGCGACTCCGGTTGCGCCGCCCTTGGCCTTTTCATGGGTCGCGCTTCCCGACCACGCCGAGATTCAGGATGCCGTCCCAGCCTTCCGGGGGATGCAGCCTCCCCGGCCAGGTCTTTGAAAGGGCGGTCCGGGTTCGGACCGTCTCGCGGACTTCGTTCCCTTCGGTCTTCCCCTCCGCCACCAGTCGGAAAGCCACGCGGCTCCCAGGCGTCACGTCTTCCGCGGCCTTCACGGTCGCCCTTCCTTCCTTGGACTTCGCCGCAAGGGTCGTCGGCTCCATTCTGACTCCCTCCGGCAGCCCTTCCGCCCGCACCACGATCTCTCCGTCGAAGTCCTTCCGGGAAACGCGCAGCGGGAACTCCGCCGTGCCTCCGGGACGGATCTCCAGGGTCTGCTTCTCGGCTTGGATCCCGAAGCCGCCCCGCCCGGGTCGCCAGTGCAGCTGGAACCGATGCTCCGGGGACCCGCCGCCGGTCAACTCGCGGACGCACAGCCGGTGCGGCCCCCCGCTAGCGAAGGTGAATCCGAAGGCTCCGTCGTCCTCTTGCGACGGATCCATCCCCGCCAGCCGCCGGCCGTCTCCGTCTTCGATCCACACTTCCGCATCCCCGGGGGAACCCAGTCGTCGCATCCTCAGCTCCATCCACCGGCTCGCTCCCTTCGCGCCTTCCATCGGAAACCGCAGGACTTCCCCCGGCGTCGACAGCACTCCCTCCAAGGAACCGGTCGGCGTCTTGACGGCCTGCAGTCCTTGGGGTTTGGCGGGCCGGGTCTTCCGTTGCCGCAGCTCGGGGTTCCTGGACTTCGCCCTCTTGGCCCCGATCGAGATCTCCAGATGCACCCAATGATCCTTGCCGCCGGCATGCAGGGAGTCGCGGAGCAGCAGGACGTGCCGGCCGCCGTCGCGGATGTCCCAGCTCCCGCGTGCGTCGCGCCCCAGTCCCGGGGTGTCGTCCACGCTTCCCAGACTGCGTCCCCGCGGATCGATCAGTTCGAGGAACGGATCGAATCCCGATCCCAGCCGTCTCGCAAAGGCCTCCACGTCCAGCCGGATCCCGCGGTCCAGTTCCACTTCGATGCGGCGGGTCGTCGCCGGTGGCAGGATCAGGTCCAACGCCGTCGTTCCCACGATCCGGCCCCCCCGCCCGGAGTCGATCTCGTCTGAGAGCTTCCGGTCCACCGGCACCGATCCGATGCGCACGAGCGCCAGTTGGGAAATGCCGCCGATCCCGTGGAACTGGACCAGGCCGATGCCCGGAGGGACCTCGCCGTCTGTCCGGAGCGGAAAGACCAGACGGTCTCCTCGCAGGACCGCCGGCCCGCTGATCGCGGGGAAGCTGGTCCAAACAAGGGCACCCTCGGAAGCCACGGCCGCGGGGATCGAGATCTCCTGCGGTCCGGTGGTGAGTCCCCGCGGTCGCATGCCGTTCGCCGGGAAGGGATCCGCGGCCAGCGCCATGGAAACCGTCGGCACCCATCCTACGAGGAACCGTACGAGGAACCGCAGGAGTCCCGCGATCATGCGAGGATGCCTTCGATGACGTCGCCCGAGGTGATCGCGACGGGGCGATCACCTTGGCCCCGCACCTCGGTGTGCGGATCGATTCCGAGCAGGTGGAACACCGTCGCGGCCACGTCGTCGGGCCGCACCATGTTCTCGGCAGGGTAGGCCCCGTGCCGGTCGCTCGCCCCGTACGCGAAGCCCCTCTTCACGCCGCCCCCGGCCAGGAGGACGGTGTAGCAGTCCGGCCAATGGTCGCGGCTGATGTTTCCGTTGATCTTCGGCGTCCGTCCGAACTCGCCCATCCAGAGCACCAACGTGGTGTCCAACAGTCCCCGTTCGTCGAGGTCGGTCAGCAACGTCGGCAGTGTCTGGTCGAGCATCGGCAGGTGCCGGCCCTCGATGATCGGGAACATCCGGGTGTTGTTGAAGCCATGCGTGTCCCAGCCGCCGCCCTTCGTGTCCTGTCCGCCGATCGACTGGTCGAAATACACCGTCACGAACTTCACGCCGGCCTCCGCCAGACGCCTTGCCAAGAGGCAACTCTGTCCGTAGCTGTGGCGCCCGTAGGCGTCCCGCAGTCCGGGCTTCTCGGCTTCGAGGTTGAACGCCGCCCGAAGTCGCTCGGAATGCAGCATCGCCAACGCGCGCTCATAGTACGCGTCGATGCCCCGCGCGGTGGCGGAGTGGTCGAGCAGGCGGGTCTGGCCATCGATGATCCGCTGCAGTTCGCGTCGCGATCCGAGACGCTCGTGGCTGATGCCCGCCGGCAGGCTGAGTTCCGGCAGGCCGAATCCGGGCGCATTGGGATCCCGCTTCACCAGGAAGGGATCGTGTTGCTTGCCCAGGAAGCTCGCGTGCTGTGCCGGGGTGACCGAGCCGTCGCTGATCACGTGCGGGAACGCCGCGAAGGTGGGCACCTCGGGATCCGGACCGGGTGACAGCCTGTCCACCACCGAACCATAGGCCGGGAAGAGGTCCTGGGTGTCCTTCAGGCGGATGTCGTCCACGGGAGGCGCGTGGCCGCTCAACGCGTAGTAGGCCGCCGAGTTGTGGTTCCGCATGGTGTGGTGCACCGAGCGCACCAGGCACACCTTGTCCATCACCTTCGCCATCCGCGGCAGACGCTCGTTCACCGTGAGCCCCGGCACATTGGAACCGATCGGCTTGTGCAGGCCCCGGATTCCTTCCGGTGCGTCCGGCTTCATGTCGAAGGTTTCCAGGTGGCTCGGACCACCCCACTGGAAGAGGAACAGAACCGTCTTCGCCCGCGGCGCGATGCGTCGGACCGCGGCCTGGGCCAACTCCTCCCCCAAGGCCAGCTTGGGCAGGGTCAATCCCAGCAGGCCCAGTCCGCCGAGTCGCAGGGCGGCCCGGCGCGGCAGCATCAGGGGACGGTGGGACATGGCGGCATCATGGCAGGAGGATCGAAGCCCGGAAATGCCGAAGGCGACGAACTCCGAGCGCACCGTGGCCAGCCTGCGCTTCCCATTCCGGCCCGGTCCCGCAACGTTGGAGGGTCGCCCGTCAATGGACACCGTGGGTGCCGGCATCCAGGCCGTCTCCCCGCGGATGTCCGACACGGCCTGTCTGGATGTCACCCATGGATTCGAAGCCACACCCGTCCGGGAAACCTTCGCCGGATCCCCATCGCGGGGCCGGTTTCGATCCGGTCAACCGGTTCGTCCGCACCTGGCGCGCCGTGGATCCCGACATCGCCGACCTCGATCCGGCGGAGGAGCCGTCCCCGAAGACCCAGTTCCTCGAGGACATCAGCCAGACCGCGCTGACCCGAAACAACAGTCCCGACATCGGTTTCGAGTGGTCGCTCAATCCGTACCGCGGCTGTGAGCACGGCTGTGCCTACTGCTACGCCCGGCCGTTCCACGAGTACCTCGGCTTCGGGGCCGGACTCGAGTTCGAGACGAAGATCGTGGTGAAGCCACGGATGCCGGAACTTCTGCGCGCCGAGCTGTCGAAGCCTTCCTGGAAGCCGGACTTCGTCGCCCTGAGCGGCGTCACCGACTGCTATCAGCCCGCGGAAAGGAAGTTCGGCATCACCCGTGGATGTCTCGAGGTGATGGCGGAGTTCCGCAATCCGGTCGCCATCGTGACCAAGAACGCCCTTGTCACCCGGGACATCGACCTGCTGTCCGAACTCGCCCGCCACCGATGTGTCGTGGTGTTCATCTCCCTGACCACCCTGGATCCCGCGCTCCGCTCGATCCTCGAGCCGCGGACCTCGCCGGCCGTCGCCCGGCTTGCCGCCATCCGCAAGCTGGCGGAAGCGGGAATCCCGGTGGGAGTGTTGGTCGCACCGGTGATCCCGGCGGTGAACAGCCACGAGATTCCCCGGTTGCTCGAGGCCGCCGCCGAGGCGGGTGCCCGGTTTGCCGGACACGTCGTCCTCCGGTTGCCCAACGCCGTTGCGCCCATTTTCGAAGACTGGCTCGACCGGAACCTTCCCGACCGGAAGGACAAGGTGCTGGGTCAGGTCCGATCCATGCGCAACGGCGCCCTGAACGATCCGTCGTTCGGCTCGCGGATGAAGGGAACGGGCTTCGTGGCCGACCAGATCCACCGGATGTTCGAGGTGGCCTGCAACCGACACGGTCTGGCGAGGAAGGCGCCGGATCTGTCGGTCTCCGCCTTCCGCCGCAGTGAAAAAGGGCAGGGGGAACTCTTCTGACCCGATGGGATGGACCTCCCGCCAGCCCTTCGCGCAAGCGTCCCGGAGTGCGCGAGTCCGCTCGCGCTTTCGGGGTTCGACACCGATTGCACGGATGAGCTCGCATCGTCGCGAACCACCGCTGGCCAACCTTCCCCCCATTTCGAATCCCGAATGAGAAGGCCCGAATCCGGTTGGATCCCGGAGCCCGCTCAGCGCTGAATCGGGCGTCCCCCCGAGCCTGTAGTTCGACTTCCATGTTCCAACGAATCCGCAACGTGCTGGTCGGCGTGTCTCTGCTCGCCTGCGCGGTACCGTCACAGGGATCCGATGTGGTACTCCTGCCGACGCGGCTGGTGCTCAGGGAGGATTCCAAGGGCGCCTTCCAGGATGTTGCCGCCATGGAGCTCCGGAGCACCGCGTCGGAGGTTGCGAACGTCGCCTTCCGGGCGCACGTCTCCCGGAAGGGGGTGGCCGGTTGTGTTCCGGTGTATCGGATTCCCCACGGCGAGCGGTTCGAACTGCGACGGACGCCGCCGCGCGGGCTGGAGGCCGATGCCGACCCGGTCTTCCACGCCTGGGCTGCTTCCGACGAGAAGGACTCTGCACGCGTGTCCGGACACTGGGAGGTCCGTGCGGTCCGCGCCGACGGATCGCGGTTGCGGTTCGGCATGGACCTGGGCGCGGTCCGCGGGGGTGTCGTGGGACGTTTCGATCCGGACACCGACTACCGGTTTGCCCGGATTCCTTCCGGCCGCTTGGACGGCGACGGGTTGACCCTCGAGGTGCACCACATCCAGGACCGCTTCGAGATCCGTGTCCGCGTCGAGGGAGGGAGCCTGAAGGGCCGGTGGCGCCACGAGGACGGTTCGGAGCAGGGCGAATGGACCGCTGAACGGGCCGCGGGACCGCCGGCGCCGCAGGAGGACGAGCTGGAAGACCTGGTGGGCTGGACCGGACCGGGCGGGACAAGGACCTGGAGACCGCGGAGCCGTCCACCAGGTCCGGAGTGGTCGGCGGACGCGACCTCCCTCTGCAGGGTACTCAAGGACCGGTGAGCGTGTTCAGCCGGCCTTGCCCGCGGCCTCGATGGCCTGGACCAGTTCGTCGACCTCCCACTCGTTGCTGTTGAGGATCGCGTGGACCTTGCCGTCGGGTCGGATCACCACGGTGCGGAGGTTGTGTTCCATCTTCTCCGGCGGGACGTCGCGTCCGAAGATCAGGCCGAAGTGGGCGGTCAACGGCTCCAACTGGTCCCAGGCCCCGGTGGCGAGGCTCCATTTCCGCGGGTCGTAGGCGTACCGCTCCGCATAGGCGAGAAGGAGTTCCGGGCTGTCGTGTTCCGGGTCGAAGGAGACGGAGAGCAGATGGAAATTCGTGGAGGCGCCCGGCGTGGCGTTGAGCTTCTTCAGCGTGCGGGAGAAGTGGTCGGTGATGCGCGGGCAGAAGTCGGGGTAGGGGCAGCGGGTGAAGATGAAGGTCAGGGCGAGTGTCTTGCCC
>CAIYXO010000825.1 GCA_903930165.1 uncultured Verrucomicrobiota bacterium
GCCTCGAAGTAGAACCCGTAGTCGGCGCCCTTGTTCCAGTAGCTGTCGTCGTCGGCGAAGACGATCTCGAGTCCGAGGTACCAAAGCCACGGGTCGACCGCGAGGACGTCTTCGACCTTGTCGCGCAACTCCGTGGACGGCGTGGTGCCCAGCACGGTGATCGCGTGGATCAGGTTGGCCCAGGCGTTGGAGGTGCCGTTGCTCTTGAGTTCGTAGTTCGACTGGTAGGTGGAAAGGTTGGTGTTGCCGAGGTAGGTGAGGGCAGAGCCGGCGCCGGAGAATCCGCCGCCACCACCACCGCCACCCGGACCGCCTCCGGGGCCACCTCCGGTCCCGGCGGGTGCGTTCGGGGTGCGCCAGCGGTCGCCGCTGTCGCTCGGAAAATACTTCCGGATCAGGTCGTTGTTCTCCTGTTCCACCAGCGAGTACAGACCCCAGTAGGCCCCGTTGATGTTGATCCGGGCAAAGGACGCCTCGGGACAGGCGACGTACTCCCGCATCACGTTGAAGTAGAGCGTCTCCCTAAGGATGGTGGAGTCGCCGGCGGCGTTGTTGATGTTGACCGTCTCGTAGCCCATCAGCTCCTGGAGGCTGTTGGTGGCGTCGATCTCGATGTTGATCGACTTCTTGGTGCCGCCCATCTGGTAGGAGGTGTTGCCCTTGTAGCGGAACCCCACGTTGGTGGCGGAGGCGCCGTTCTCGAGGACCAGGCTTCCGAAGGTGTTGGTTCCGGCCGTGCGGCTGTTCGCCAACTGCGTCGCCCACGCGCTGCCGGGAAAGGTGATGTTGAAGGTCCGGACCAACGTGTCGTCGAAGAGTCCCGCCGTCCTCACCGCGCGCAGGAAACGTGCGGGACTGGCGAGCAGATCCGAGCCGAGTCCCTTCGGTGCCGCATCAGAGAAGGCGACCCCGAGGCCGGGCGCGTCGGACCAGGTCAGGAAGTTGTCGGAGGACTGGAATCGCCACTCGTCGTCCTTGTCTCCGAGGACCTGGATCGCAGGTCCGTTGGTGGTGCTCGAAAGCAGGACTGTCGCAGCGGTCGCATGGGCTCCAGCCCAGGACAGGAGCAAGAAGAGAAGGAAAAGCGGTTTCATGACGGGAATGGAAGCGGACGGAAGGGTTTCCGGGTTACGCGCCGGTGACGGCGTCTCAGGTCAAGAAAGCCGGTGTCCTGGGTGGGACACCGGCTTTGCGAGTGCACTCCTTACTGGTCGGCCGGCGGGCGCTGCGGACGGCCTTCGCCTCCGCGCCTGCCGTTGCCGCCTTCCGGACCGCCCTCGGGTCCACCGGGTCCACCGGGACCGCGGCCGCCGGTGGGCCGGGCCGGTCGGATCTCATCCAGGCTCAGCTTGCCATCCCCGTTCTTGTCGAGCTTGCGCAGCGCGGCGGCGGCGTTGGTGATCTCGTCCGCGTCGATCACGCCGTCCTTGTTGACGTCGAGCGCCTCGACGATCGGATGCGGCATGCGGCCGGGACCTTGGCCCGGACCTTGGCCGGGTCGGCCTCCGTCCGGCCCTGGCGGACGTCCGCCCTCCTGGGCTCCGACATTGAAGGCGAGGAGGGTCGTGGCGGCGATGAGCGAGAGGGTGTTGAGCTTCATGGTGTGTGTTTGGATGTGGCTTCCGTTCTCCAGACAGGCTGACGGAC
>CAIYXO010000826.1 GCA_903930165.1 uncultured Verrucomicrobiota bacterium
ACGGCGTGGACAACATCTACATCGGCACCTCCTACGCGTTCCCGAGAAACTCGGTCAGCGAGGAGCGCACGATCCGCATCGGCGACCTCGGCGGACGTCACCAACGTCTCTTCCTCGCCGGCGTCGGCGGAATGGATGCCAACCTCGGCTATCCGATGATGATCAAGCCCGACGGCCAGGTCGGCTTCATGAACCTGCCGACCATCAACGGAGGCACCCCGGTGGTGGTGGACGAAAACGGGAGCTTCGCCCGGAACCCCGGACTGGTCGGGGCGCAGGGACCTGCCGGTCCTGCCGGCGCCGACGGGGCTGCTGGTCCCCAGGGACCGGCCGGCGCAGATGGAGCCCCGGGACCCCAAGGTCCCGTCGGTGCGAACGGTGCGGTCGGCCCGCAGGGACCGGCGGGCATCGGCTTCGCCCCGGGCGCGATCCTCATGTTGCAACGCGGGTCGCCCGCCCCTGAAGGCTTCACCCGGATTGGAACCATGAAGACCGAGATCAAGATCGAGCGGGAAAACCGGCCCGGTCGTGACCGCGAGGTCGACCTGAAGCTCGATGTCTACGTGAAGAACTGATCGGCGCAGGACCATCCCGGTTGCAATTCCCCAAAGGACGACGCCCCGATCAATTCGGGGCGTTTTCCGTTTCCATCCCTGCGCGCCACCAGATTCGGATACCCAGGCCTTCTGGGTGGGAGCGAAGCCGGACCCACGCCAACTCGCCAAGCCGATAGAATGTTCCCGATTCCAGACCAGCGGTCCCAAAAAAACTTCAACGCGGCAAGTCGGCTTGGCGCGCCGGTCTCTTCTGCATCCCCTGAACTACGGCACCTTCACCTTGGCGAGGATCGTCTTCACGAGGCTCTCGGTGGTCACCTCGTCGGCTTCGGCCTCGTAGGTCAGCAGGATGCGGTGGCGCAGGACGTCGGCGGCGATCTGCTTCACGTCGTCCGGCGTGACATGATCCCGCCCCTCGATCAGGGCACAGGCACGGGCGGCGAGGGTGAGGTTGATCGTGGCCCGTGGACTGGCGCCGATGCGGACCAGACGTTTCAGCTCAGGGGCGACACCCGTCCCAGTAGCAGCATCCCGGGTCGCCACGACGAGTCGGACGATGTAGTCGCGGACCAGCGGGTCCACGTGGATCCGGTTCACCAGCTTCTGGTAGCCGGTGATCTCCTCGGGCGAGACCACGGCATCCACGGCCGTGTCCGGCTGCGTCGAAGCCATGCGGTCGAGGATGATCAATTCCTCTGCGGCCGTCGGATAGCCGACCACCACCTTCAACACGAAGCGGTCCATCTGGGCCTCGGGCAGCGGGTAGGTACCTTCCTGCTCGATGGGATTCTGGGTCGCCAGGACGAGGAACGGCTCCGGAAGCGGCCACGTGCGGTCGCCGATCGTGACCTGGCGTTCCTGCATCGCCTCGAGCAGCGCCGACTGGACCTTGCTCGGGGCGCGATTGATCTCGTCCGCAAGGACGAGGTTGGCGAAGATGGGTCCCTGGCGGGTGGAATAGGTTCCCTGGACCGGATCGTAGATCAGGGTGCCGGTGATGTCGCCGGGCAGGAGGTCCGGGGTGAACTGGATGCGGGAGAACCGGCAGTGGGTGGCACGGGCCAGGGTGCTGACGCTGGCGGTCTTGGCGAGACCCGGGAGGCCTTCGAGCAGGATGTGTCCCCGGGCGACGAGCCCGACCAGCAACCGGTGGATGAGGTCCTTCTGCCCGACGATCACGCGGCCCATTTCGGTTCGGACCTTGAGCAGGTGTTCACTGGCGGCCCGGAGTTGGGGAAGAAGTTCGGGGGATTCGGGGACGCTCATGGGACTTGGGACGGACATGAGAGCGAAACAGTTTCGGAGGTTCCAAGTCCAGCACGCGGAGGCGGATGGGCGTCGGAACCCTCCAGAATCCGCTCGCCCTCCGGAGCGTGTCCGGCTCCCATGAGCGCACACATGGCGTCCCGCTGGTGTCTTCTCCTGTCGCTTTCCTGCGCATGGCTCTGCCATGCAGCGGAGCCGCCCACCTTGGATGCGGCTTTCGCCGCCGCCAGGAAGGGGGACCGCGCCGGCGCGATCACGATGTTGGGCGAGATCCTGAAGGCGAAGCCGGACGACGCCCGGGCCTGGCATGTCCGTGCGCAGCTCCGGGGCCTCGCCGGGGATGACGAAGGCGCGGTTTCGGACCTGACCGAAGCGATCCAACGCGAATCCCGGTCGGCCTACCTGGTCATGGAGCGGGCGATGCTCTACTTCCGGCGCAACGAGATGGAGAAGGCGCTGATCGACTTCGACCGGGCGAACGAGATCGAACCGCGTCTGGCGGCCCAGAACTGGCAACGGGGCATCGCGTTGTACTACGCCGGCCGGTTCGCCGACGGCCGACGTCAGTTCGAACTGCATCGGACCGTGAATCCGGACGACGTCGAGAACGCCGTGTGGCATTTCCTCTGCACCGCACGGGAAAAGGGCGTCGAGGAAGCCCGGAAGAATCTGATTCCCGTGGAAGGTGACACGCGGATCCCGATGAAGGAGGTGCAGCAGCTGTTCGCCGGCAAGCTGAAGCCGGAGGACGTCTCGAAGGCGGCCGAAACGAAGGGGGCCACCCTTCGGGATCTCGCCAAGCAACGCTTCTACGCCCGACTCTACCTCGGGCTCTATTTCGAGGCCGTCGGGCAGGCCGACAAGGCCGCAGAGAACATCCGCGCGGCCGCCGAGTCGGCGCCCCGCGACGACTACATGGGCGAGGTGGCCCGTGTGCACGCACGCCGATTGAAGCAATGAATCCGGACCCGTCCGCGCCTCAGGAGTCGAACTCCGAGGTCTCCGCACCGTCCCCGAACCGCCGTCGCCGTGGCCCCCGCAGGGTTCGCGACGACGGTCGCGCCCACCCCGACGACCGACGCACCCAATCGTCGCCGTCCGATGAAGGCCCGTCATCGGCCCCCTCGGACGCGTCGCCGGTGTACGAGCCCCGGGGCGAGGATCCGCGTCCGATTGGACAGGGTCCCGACGAAGGCGAGGGATACCCTCCGCAGAACCCCGGCCAGGACGCCGGCGCTCCCGGCGATTTCCAGCGCCCCCGGAAGGAACCCTTCTGGATGCGCTTCCGTCGCAAGCGGCTGGAACGTCGGGCCGCCACCGCCGCAGGCCCAGGCGCCCCGCCGGCACCCGGAACCCAATCGGATGTCCCGCACCAGGACGCTCCCCAGATGCCCTCGGGCGGCGACCAACGGCCTTTCGCCGCCCAGGATCAACGTCCGTTCCGGCCGGAGAACCGGAATCCCCGTCGCGACAACCGCGACAACCGTGGGCCTCGTGATTCCCGTGGCGGAGGCAACGGCAATGGCGGAGGCGGAGGAAACAGGGGCGGCTTCGGCGGCGGAAACCGGGATCGCCACCAGGATCGGCGGGGAGGCCAAGGAAGACGCGACAACGAACGCGGATTCGCCCCTCGCCATCCGGACGCGCCCCGGAATCCGGAGCGCGACGGCCCGCCGCCGTCGCAGATGACGCCGCTGCAGTTGGCGGCCCGCATCGTGGAGCGTTCCGACGACGACACCCCGGCCGACATGGTCCTGCGGCAGACGCTGTTCCGTCGCCGCGGGCTGAGTCCCGCCGACGCGGAGTGGGTCAGCCGCGCGGTCTTCAGCTTCTTCCGCTGGTTCCGCTGGCTGGATCCGGCGCGTCCGACCGAGGACCGGGTGCAGGAAGCGGTCGGCCTCGCCGAGCGGTTCGCCGGGGATCCGTCGACCTTTTCCGACGGGGAACTGATCGCCAACGCACTGCCGGACTGGGTCGGCAACCATGTGGAGGTCACCCCGGAGCTGGTCCGGGCCCTTCAGACGGAACCCGCGCTGTGGCTCCGTTGCCGTCCTCAGTTCACCGAGGAGACAGGCTTCCGTCTGCGCGACGTCGAGCCCGGTCCCCTTCCCGATTCCTACCGCTACTTCGGGAACCAGGACCTCTACCTCGACCGTGGATTCCAGTCCGGAGCCTTCGAGATCCAGGATCTGGCCTCGCAGGCCGTCGGATTGGTCTGCAATCCGCGTCCGCCCGAGATCTGGTGGGACACCTGTGCGGGCGAGGGCGGCAAGACCTTGCACCTTTCCAGCCTGCTCAACGGCCGCAGCCTGGTCTGGGCGAGCGACCGGGCCGCATGGCGCCTGGACCGGTTGCGACAACGCGCGGGCCGGGCGCGGGTGTTCAACTACCGGGCCGTCCACTGGGACGGCGGGGAGAACCCGCCCACCAAGACCCGGTTCGACGGAATCCTCGTCGACGCACCCTGTTCCGGGCTCGGCACCTGGGGTCGCAACCCCCACTCCCGCTGGACCACCACCGAGAACGACGTCCTGGAACTTTCCGAGATCCAGAAGCGGCTTTTGAACAACGTGGCGGACTCCCTCAAGCCCGGAGGACGGCTGATCTACTCGGCCTGCACCTTCACCGGGGCCGAGACCGCCCAGGTTGCGGAATGGTTCACCAACGAACGTCCGGAGTTCGAGACCGAGGCGGTGATGAACCCGTTCCTGCCCGACGATCCCCCCGTGACCGAGATGCAGCTCTGGCCCCAGGAAACCGGCGGCAACGGCATGTTCATCGCGGCCTGGCGGAAGACGTAGTCCCGAAACGGGCTTCGGAAACCCCGCGCTCCGTCCGCATGGGCTGGCATCCGGTCGGCAGCCCTCACCGGCGCCCCGCGGGGCGCCGCTCAGTCCTCCGCCTTGGAGTCGCGGTTGAGCAGGTCCTGGACGGCCCGTCGGACTTCCTTGCCCTCGTACAACATCGCGTGGACTTCGGCGATGATCGGCGCCTCCACGCCGAGGCGGAGGGCCAGTTCATGGGCGGAGCGGCAGGTCGGGTATCCCTCCACGGCTGAGACCGTGTGCGCAAGGATTTCGGCGACCTGACCGCCCTTGCCCACCTTCTCTCCGAAGGAACGATTGCGGCTGAGGCGCGAGAAGCAGGTGACCATCAGGTCTCCCAATCCTCCGAGGCCCGAGAAGGTTTCCGGGCGGGCCCCGCAGGCGACGCCCAATCGACGCATCTCCGCCTCCCCCCGGGTCACCAGGGCGGCCTTCGCGTTGTCGCCGAAGCCGAGTCCGTCCCCGATGCCGGCCGCGATGGCGATGACGTTCTTGAGCGCGCCGCCGAGTTCCACGCCGGTGAGGTCGGAGCTGCGATAGACCCGGAAGGCGGGCCGGTGGAACATCTGCTGAACCTGGAGCGAAACGGATTCCTCGAGGCTGGCCGCCACGACCGCCGTGGGGACGCCGCGGGCCACCTCGAGTGCGAGGGACGGACCGGAGATCGCCGCCAATCGGGCCCTCGGCGCGCACTGCTCCAGGATGCCGGTCATGGTGAGACCGGTGCTGGCCTCGATGCCCTTGGTGACGCTGACCACGATGCCTTCGAACCGGGCCAGGCGGGCGGCGGTTTCGCGCACGGCCTTGGACGGCACGGCCAGCACCACGAGTTCCGCGCCGCGGATGGCGGCCTCGAGGTCCGGTTCGAAGGTCCAGTCCGCGGGAAGCACCACGGAAGGAAGGTAGCGGTCGTTGGTCCGTTCCCGGGCGATCTCCGCGAGGTGATCCGGGTTGTGCCCCCAGAGGACGACCTTGTGTCCGTTGTGGTGGAGCACCAGCGAGAGGGCGGTCCCCCAGGCTCCGGCTCCGAGGATCGCGACATTCAAGGGGCCACCTCCTTCTTCGGTCCGAAGCGGTTCTCGGTTCCGTCTAGCAGTCGGCGGATGTTGGGCCGGTGGCGCCAGATGGCGAGGAAGGTGAGAAGGGAGGTGAGGCCGACCAGCGGCCATCGGAGTTCGCCCCGGGAAGTGAAGGCGGTGGCTAAAGGCAGGACCGCGGCGGAGGCGATCGAGGCCAGCGAGACGTAGCGTCCGAGGGCGAAGACGACGATCCAAGTGATGAAGATCACGAGGAACGCCGCGGGCACAAGGGCGGCGAGGGCGCCCGCCGAGGTGGCGATCCCCTTCCCGCCCTTGAAGCGGAGCCAACAGGTGAAGTTGTGTCCGAGCACGGCGCACACCGCGGCCAGCGCGGCCAACCACGGGGAGCCGGCACCCGCGACCAGGGCGGCCAACCCGGGGAGGAACAGGACCGAGAGCGCCCCTTTCGCCGCGTCAGTCACCAGCACGAAGATGCCGGGGCCGCGGCCCAGGATGCGGAAGACGTTCGTCGCCCCGATGTTCCCGCTGCCCACCTGGGTGATGTCGATGTTCTTCCAACGGGCAACGAGATAGCCCGTGGGAATGGAACCCAGCAGATAGGCCGCGAGGGCAGTAAGAAGGAACGCCATGACCAGCACGGCGGCGGTTGTACGGGGGCCGGCACCCTGTCGCCAAGCGGGGACTGCGGGGGCCGGGTCGCCGGGAGTGCCGCAAGTTGACCTTGCCCGGGCCCCTTGGGTCATCGGAACGTCCGCGCCCGTGAACCGCATCGAGAAACGCTTCGCCGACCTCCGGGCCTCCGGACGTAAGGGGCTGGTGGTGTACATCGGGGCCGGCGACCCCCACCTGGACGCCACCCACGACCTGGCGTTGGCCTTCGACGCCGCCGGCGTCGACGTGCTGGAGCTGGGCGTCCCGTTCAGCGATCCGCTGGCGGACGGCATCGTCAACCAGCTCGCAGCCCAGCGGGGACTCGAGAGCGGGACCACGCCGCCGAAGGTCCTGGAGACGATCCGCCGGATCCGGAAGTCCTCGTCGGTGCCGATCGTCCTCTACATCTATTTCAACCTGCTCCACAGAGTCGGCGTGGACCGGTTCATCCGCGACGCCGCGGAAGCCGGCGTGGACGGGCTCCTCGTGCTGGACCTGCCGCCGGAGGAATCCTCGAACTACGAGTCGCTGATGTCCGCGGCGGGACTCTGCCCGATCTACCTGATCGCCCCCACCACACCGGAGGCGCGCATCGCGGTGATCGCACCGAGGGCTCGCGGGTTCATCTACTACGTCAGCCGGGAAGGCGTGACCGGCATGCAGGCGAAGGTGAGTTCCACCATCGCCGAGATGACCGCCCGCATCCGCGCCCATTCGCCGACGCCGATCGCGGTCGGGTTCGGCATCTCCAACGCCGAACAGGCGCGGGAGGTGGCCAGCCACGCCGAGGCGATCGTCGTCGGCAGCGCCATCGTGAACCGCATCGCCGAGAAGGGCACTTCGCCGGACCTCGTCCCGTACGTCTCCGGATTCGTCCGGGAGCTTTCGGAGGCCGTCCGATCCGTCGGGTGACCGGCATGGGGCGGAAGTACCGGCGGCGACTGAATTTCCAACCGTTCGCCACGTCGGTCTTCCGATGCTTCTCCGCCCGCTTCTGTCCCTCGCCCTGGGGACTTCGCTGGTCCTCGTCCGCGCCGCGGATTCTCCGGGATTCCAGCCTGCGCCGCAGACCTTCCTCCAGGAAATGGCGGACACTCCTGCAGGCCTGCCCGCGGGCCCCGTGGCGCTGCTGGAATTGGACGCCGGGGGACGGCCGATCGCGTTCTCGGGGGGACGCTGGTTCGCCTGGGATGGCGCCAACTGGGTGCCGAAGCCCGGTGTCGCCGCCAACACCCCGGACTCCTTCCCGATCCCCATGTCGGAAGGAGGTGCCGCCTCGGCTACGGTTCCCTGGGCCGACGTCCGCCAGATCGTCCGTTCGGGAAACACGTTCTGGATCGCCACGCGCAATTCCCTGCTGACCTGGAGCGGTGGTCAGACCCGTTCGGCGGCCTGGCCTTCCGATCTGGAGATCCGGCAAATCGCGGTGGGCTCGGATGGAGAAGTGGCCGTCGCCACGTCGGGCGGATTGCGGACCCGGGTCGGCGACGCGTGGTCACCGGTGGAGGTGCTCGACGGTGGCGGGCGGGCTTGGGCGGTCCGCGACGTGCTGGGCGCGGCCTACGACTCCTCGGGTCGGCTGTGGTTCGCCAGCAAGGCCGGAGTCGGATGCCGGACCGGTGACGGATGGAAGTTCCACGAGGGCAAGGACGGGCTTCCCTGGAACGACTTCACCGGGGTCACGGCCGCTCCCGACGGTTCCGTCTGGTTCTCGACCCACCTCGGGGTGATCCGCTGGGACGGCGCCGCCTTCCACTACAGGCAGGGGTTGCGTTGGCTTCCCGCGGACGACGTGTCCTCGGCGCGGGTGGATCGGGACGGCCAGGCGTGGATGGCCACGGCGAAGGGTGTGGGGAGAATCCGGTTCGAACCGATGACGCTGGCGCGGAAGGCGGCCTTCTACGAGGAGGAGATCGCGAAGTACGTCAAGAGGACGCCGTACGGATACACCGCCGAAGCGCCGCTGGGGCGGCGGGCGGACAAGTCCACCGCCAAGCCGAACGATTCCGACAACGACGGCCTCTGGACGGCGATGTACGGGGCCGGGGAATGCTTCGGATTCGCGGCGACCGGTGATGCGGCCAACCGGACCCGGGCGACGCAGGCCTTCGAGGCGCTCCGCTTCCTTCAGAAGGTGACCCAGGGAGGGAATCCCTCGCCGCCCAAGGGGTACGTCGCCCGGACGATCCGGCCGGTGGAATGGCCCGACCCGAACGTCGGCAGGATCGAAGGCGACCGCGAGGAGGCGAAGCGCGACGCCCTCTGGAAGGTCTACGAACCCCGCTGGCCCAAGAGCGCCGACGGGAAGTGGTATTGGAAGTCGGACAC
>CAIYXO010000827.1 GCA_903930165.1 uncultured Verrucomicrobiota bacterium
ACCTCGAAGGTCCTCGAACGGCTCGGCTACCGCGTGACCGCCTGCGGCAGCCCCGAGGACGGCCGGAACCGGTTCGTCGCCGATCCCACCGGCTTCGACCTCGTAGTCAGCGACCTCAACATGCCCGGCCGGTCCGGAGTCGAACTCGCCCGCGAACTGCTTGCGCGGCGGCCGGACCTGCCAGTCCTGCTCACCTCGGGCCTGATCTCGGAGGAATTGCGCAACGAGGCGCTCCGTGTCGGCGTCCGCGAGATCCTCCGCAAGCCCGCCTCCGTCGAGGAACTCGCCCAGGCCGTCCATCGCTGCCTGCAGCCGTCCGGCACCGCCTGAGCCGGCCCATGTGGACGGGACCCTCACGCGAAGACGCAAAGCCGCGACAGGAAGGGAACCAACGGTCTCGCCTCGGTGAAGCCGGGCACAGGCCAGTGGTCGCCCCTTCCTTTCGGGAACCGATTTCCCATTGGCGGCTTTGCGCTTCTGCGTGAGGTCCCTCTTTGTGTGGGTCCCCTCACCGCGGCCTCCGCGCCTCCGCGTGACCCTTCCCACGAACGGGAGCCGGCGAGGAAGGGGTCGACTCGGGCCGGGCCGTCTCCATCCTCCTTCCATGCCGCCCGTTTCCGCCGCACAGCACGGTCCTCGTCCGTGCGGACCTTTCCGCCTCGTGCCGCTTCTCGGCCTGCTGCTCGCGCCCGGGTTCACCGGATGCGACTCGCTCCACGGGCCCTCCATCGACGTCACCGCCCCGAGGATCGTCGGACGCGCGGTGGACTCGGATTCCGGGGCTCCGGTCGCCGGTGCCCGGGTCGGACGCCGCCTCTCGGGATGGCGATATCCGACCGGAGGCTTCCCGCGCGGGGCCGAGGAATTCCTGCTGCTGCAGGACGAGGTCCGGACCGGTCGCGACGGCCGTTTCCAGCTGCCGCCGAAGCAGGTCGCCCTCCTGTTCTCGATCGGTGATCCGGGACTGCAGCTGGGACTGGAGATCCGGCATTCCCGCCATGTGGGCTGGAAGACCAACTACACGATCGGCGCGCTGACCCAGGATCCGGCGGAACCCAGGATCGACGCCGGGGACATCCCGCTCCGACGGCGTACCAGCGGGGCGCCGTAACCCACCCGCCGGGGCCACGGGAATCACGCCCCGGATGCGGAGCCGAAACCGAACTCGACCCGCAGCGCCCGGTGGTCCGAGGCCACGGCCTCCGGCAGCACCCGGCTGGAACGGACCGACCAACCCGGGACCGGCGTGAACAGCACGAAATCGATCCGGGAGTCGGGCTTCTCGGCCGGATTGGTGGGCTCGGGCGACCCGGCCGAGGCGTCGCTCCAACGCCCGAGGGCGCGTCGCATCACACGGCTTTCCGGCGTGTCGTTGAAGTCGCCGGCCAGGACCACCGGCTCCGCCAGGGAGCCGAAGGTCGAGAGCAGGCTCTCCACCTGGAGCCAGCGGTCGGAGTCGTCCCGCGTCGCGTCGAGGTGGACGCCGACGAAACGGAACGCCGGCCGGCCGGGCGGTTGGATGCGCGCGGAGACCGCGATCCGCTGCTCGCGACCCCGCGGATTCGGAAGCCGGTGCACCGCGAAATCCGCGATCGGCCAACGGCTCAGCACCATCTGACCGTAGGCGCCGCCCTGGAAGTCGATGGCCTTGCCGAAGCGGCCTTCGAGGCCCGTCAGCCGACGGTACTCCGCCGACTGGTCCACACGGCCCGTGCGCCCGGTGACGACGTCGACCTCCTGGACCGCCACCACGTCGGCACCGGAACCCGTCATCACCGCGGCGATGCGTCCCAGGTCCAGCTTCCCGTCCACGCCTTCGCCGTGATGGGTGTTGTAGGTGAGTACCCGCAGCGATCCACCACCCTCCGGCGCGAGGCAACCGCCCGCAACCGAGGCCAATCCCAGGCCGGCAATGAAGGAACGTCGATTCATGGAAGGCCGCCAGCGTGGTCCGCGCCGGAGGTCGGGCCAAGGAACTTCCCGGACCGGACTTCCCCGCCGGCCCCTTCCGTGGCCCCGTCTGCGGACTTGGCGTCCGAGACGCCCCGGCCCACGCTGTCAGCCTGTTCATGATCCCGCGCTTCCTCCAACGGATCCGTCATCTCGTGCTGGATGACACCACCTCCTATGACCAGGGCCTGCTCGACGAGGCGGCCTTCTGGCGGAAATCCCTGGCCAACGGGGGTCGCAACTGGGACGCCGCGGCCTTCCGCATGCGCATGGATCCGAAGTTCGAGTTCCAGCCGCACCTGCGGGAGTTGGCGGACAAGTCCCCCGCGGCGAAGTCCGGCGGACCCGTCCAGGTGCTGGACGTCGGGGCCGGTCCGCTGAGCGCCGTGGGACACCACTGGCCGGGACGCGAGGTGCGCCTGACCGCGGTCGACCCGCTGGCCGACACCTTCGACCAGATCCTCGGCGAACTGGACCTGCATCCTCCGACGCGCACCCGTAAGGCCTCCGGCGAGGACCTTCTCGGCGTGTTCGCCCAGGACACCTTCGACATCGTCGTCTGCTCCAACGCGCTCGACCACAGCCGCGATCCCCTCCTCTGCGTGCGCCAGATGTTCGCGGTGACCCGGCCCGGCGGCTGGATCTTCCTCTGGCACTACCGCAACGAGGCCAAGGAGGAGGGATACGCCGGTCTCCACCAGTGGAACCTCGACGAGGAACGCGGCGACCTGGTGCTGTGGAACCGCGAGCACCGCAACTCGACCCGGGCCGCCCTCGGTCCCACCGCGGTCGTCGACACGCGCCCGGACCCCGCGGTCTCCCGCGCCATCATCACCCGCATCCACAAGCGCGACACATCCCTTCCCGGGTCCCCGACGCCGTGAACCGAACCGCCGTCCTCAACGTCGTCGGACTCAGCCGCCGCCACCTCGGCCCACACACGCCCCGGCTCTCCGCCTTCGCCGCCGCCGGGCACTCCGCGGTCGTCGACCCGGCCTTCCCCGCCGTCACCTGCACCGCCCAGTCCGACTACCTCACCGGCCGCCGACCCGCCGCCCACGGCATCACCGCCAACGGCTGGTACGACCGCACCCTCGCCGAGGTCCACTTCTGGAAGCAGTCCAACCACGTCGTCGCCGCGCCGAAGATCTGGGACGACCTCAAGGCCGCCGACCCCTCCTTCACCTGCGCCCAGATGTTCTGGTGGTACAACATGTACTCCGGCGCCGACTGGTCTGTGACGCCGCGACCGATGTACCCGGCCGACGGACGGAAGTTCTTCGACGTCTACAGCTGGCCCTACGACCTGCGGCCCGCGCTGAAGAAGGACCTCGGCGACTTCCCGTTCCCCACCTTCTGGGGCCCGGCCGCCGGGGTGAAGTCGCCCCAGGGCGAACCGGACGCCGCCACCCGCTGGATCGCCGACTCGGCCAAGTGGATCGAGAAGGCCAAGTCCCCGACCCTCAACCTCGTCTACCTGCCCCACCTCGACTACAACCTCCAGCGCCTCGGACCGGCGCATCCGGACGTCGTGGACGACCTCCGGCGCATCGACGCCATCGTCGGCGACCTGCTCGACTTCTTCGCCGGACGCGGCGTGACGCCGATCGTGCTCAGCGAGTACGGCATCACCCCGGTCTCGCGGCCGATCCACCTCAACCGGCTCTTCCGCGAACGCGGCTGGGTGACGATCAAGGAGGAGCTCGGCCGCGAACTGCCCGACATCGGAAACTCCAGGGCCTTCGCCGTCGCCGACCACCAGGTGGCCCATGTCGTCGTGAACGACCGGTCGATCCTCCAGGACGTGCGGAAGCTGCTCGAATCCACCCCCGGGGTCGCGGAGGTGCTCGACGACGCGGCCAAGAGGGCCCGCGGCATCGACCATCCGCGCGCCGGCGACCTGGTCGCCGTGTCCGACGAGGACGCGTGGTTCACCTACTACCACTGGTTCGACGACCGGAAGGCCCCGGACTTCGCCCGCTGCGTGGACATCCACCGCAAGCCCGGCTACGACCCGGTCGAGCTCTTCCTCGATCCCAAGATCCCGGCGGTGAAGCTGCGGATCCTCTGGCGCCTGCTGCAGAAAAAGCTCGGCTTCCGGATGCTCATGGACGTCATCCCGCTCGACGCCACGTTGGTGAAGGGTTCCCACGGCGCCCGTCCGCGTTCCCAGGACGACTGGCCGCTGATCCTTTCGCCGAGGCCGCTGCCGCCGGGACCGGTCCGCTCGACCGAGGTGTACGGGATCCTCCGCGCCGCCGTCGCCGGTTAGGTCAGTTCGACGGTTGAGCAGGGAGCAGGGAGCTGGTAGCTGGGGCTGAGTCCGGCGTCAGCGTCGGTGTCCCTACGTGCAGTCGGTGTCCTCCTCGGAATCCAAGGTCCAGCCGACGGATCCCCGACCCGCCAACCACAATCCCCGAATCCCCCGTTGACACCCGGGGGGCTTTTCCGGCTTTTCATCGGAGAACCCCTTTCCACGGCGATGCTGACCCTCCTGGGCCCAAGACCCGAGCGTTCCGGCTTCTGCGACGGCCTGTCGCGGAGAGGCTTCCTGCGCATCGGAAGCCTCGGCCTCGGCGGCCTCGCGTTGCCCCAGGTCCTGCGGGCCGATGCGGCCGCGGGCGCGTCGTCCGGCGCCTCCCGGCACAAGGCCGTCATCCTGGTGTTCCTTCCCGGCGGCGCGAGCCACCAGGACATGTTCGACCTGAAGATGGACGCCCCGGCGGAGATCCGCGGCGAGTTCCGTCCGATCCCGACAAACGTCCCCGGCATCCAGATCTGCGAGCACCTGCCCCGCATGGCGCGGATCATGGACCAGTGCACGGTCATCCGGTCGGTGGTCGGGATGGAGGACCGTCACGAGGCCTTCCAGACCTACACCGGGCGACTCAACCGCAACCAGCCCCCGGGCGGCTGGCCCTCGATGGGCTCGCTGCTGGCGAAGCTCCAGGGTCCCGGCGACCCCACCATCCCGGCCTCCATCGGACTCGCCCCCAAGATGGGCCACGTGCCGTGGTCGGACAACGGCGTCGCCGGCTACCTCGGCGCGGCCTACGCGCCCTTCGAGATCAACAAGGGCGGCGGCAAGGACGACATGGTGCTCAACGGGATCACCCTCGACCGACTGAACGACCGCCGCTCGTTGCTGACCGCCCTCGACACCTTCCGCCGGAACGTGGACTCGTCCGGCCAGATGTCCGGCCTCGACGCCTACACCCAGCAGGCGTTCGGCATCCTCACCTCCAGCCGTCTGGTCACGGCGCTGGACCTCCGGAACGAGGATCCCAAGGTCGTCGAACGCTACGGCAAGGGCGACCCGCGCAACCGCGACGACGGCGGCCCGAAGCTGATGGAACACTTCCTCGTCGCCCGCCGGCTCGTCGAGGCCGGTGCGCGCTGCGTCACCCTGGCCTTCAGCCGATGGGACCACCACGGCGACAACTTCGGCGCCCTGCGCCAGGACCTGCCGCTGCTCGACCAGGGTCTCTCGGCGCTGATCACCGACCTCAGGGAACGTGGGCTGGACCGCGACGTGACCGTGATGGTCGCCGGCGAGTTCGGCCGCACGCCCACGATCAACAAGGACGGCGGACGCGACCACTGGCCGCGGGTGAACTTCGCCCTGCTCGCCGGCGGCGGCATGCGACACGGACAGGTCGTCGGCTCCACCGACCGCCTTGGCGGCGAGGCCGCGTCGCGTCCCACCACCTTCGGCGAGATCCATGCGACGATCTACCACGCCATGGGACTCGACGTGAACAAGGTCACCGTGCCCGACCTCACCGGCCGGCCTCAGTTCCTCGTCGACCCCGGCGTCCAGCCCATGAAGGAACTGGTCGGCTGAGCCGTCCCACGAATCCCGCCGACGCATGCTGACGATCCCCGGTTCCTCCCAGCGCTTCTGCGACGGACTTTCGCGGCGGAACTTCCTCCGCATCGGGTCGCTCGGGCTTGGCGGACTGGCGTTGCCGGACCTGCTCCGTGCCGAGACCGCCTCCGGCCTCCGCTCCGGGCACAAGGCGGTCATCATGGTGTACCTGCCCGGCGGACCGCCCCACCAGGACACCTTCGACCTCAAGCCCGACGCGCCGGCCGAGATCCGCGGCGAGTTCCAGTCCATCCCGACCTCGGTCCCCGGCACGCGCATCTGCGAGCACCTGCCCCTGCTGGCGAAGAGCGCGCACCGGTATTCCATCATCCGCTCGATCCACGACGCCGTGGACGACCATTCCGAC
>CAIYXO010000828.1 GCA_903930165.1 uncultured Verrucomicrobiota bacterium
ACATCTCTACGCAGTGTTTGTCGTTCATCATGGCGCGCTGCACCGCCAGCAGCGACCGCAGGATGAGCATCTGGATCTCGTAGAACACGTTGGTGGCGGCTTCGTACCTGAAACGGTTTCACTTTTGATAGAGGAAAGCGGTTAAGATGTTAGGGGTGGCGGCCTCGCACCCATGCCGCGATATGAGGAACGCCTTCAGCGAGTGCAGCATCCACTTGCAGCCAGTCTCGGGGTCGTAGCCCGCTGCAGTTTTTTGCACGGCCACGTTGGTGGCGTGAGCCGCCAGAGACTTTTCGTCCACTGAGTAGCGAACACCGGAAAAGCGCGCGAAACCTGAGCGATACAGCCACACGGTGAGGGGGGAGTAGGAGGTGACGAGCACGTAGATGCGCATGTCGAACTTCTTGCTGCCCACGAGGTAGGGGTCCTCAAGGTAGCGCTGCACAATGTACGGCTCAAGCTCTTTCTTCTGGTCTGCGCCGCCGCCAGCAGCAGCGGCGCCGTCCGGCAGCAGCTCGTCGCCCTCCTTCACTGCCTTCACCTTCTTCGGCTTGGCGAACGGGTCAGGCTCCTTCTTCTTCACCGGCAGATTCGCTTTCTTCCAGTCCTTCACATCCCTCAGGTCGTTGATCAGGAAGATGCCCTTGCCCGACACGACCGGTGATGAGTTGCCCGCCGGCAGGGGAGTCCTCCATCGGGAAAGGCGGTCCGGCGCGAGCGATTCGGGAGGTTGGGCGGACTCGGAGACACCGGTGCCGCCGGGCCCGCGGAACTGGGGCCAGTCCGCTCCGAGCCGTCCGGCGGCGGACGCCAGGAGCCCCGCCAGCAGCGGGACCCGGAGGAGATTCGGCTTCATGGCGCCCGTTGGACCCGTCCGTTGCGCCGGCGTTCAACCCGGGCGTGCCGTCCCGGGCGATCAGAGGGCCGCTCGGCGGACGGCCAGGTCGGGATTGTCGCAGGCCGGAAGCAGTATCCGGACGACGGTTCCTTTGCCCTGGGTGGCGGGGTCGCCGAGTTCGATGTGCGCGGCGAGCAGGCGTGCCAGGCGGGCGGCGACGGCGAGCCCCAGGCCCGCGCCCTCGTGGCGTCGTCCCCGCGACATGTCGCCCTGCACGAAGGTGCGGAAAAGCCGCCCGCGGAGTTCGGCCGGGATGCCGCATCCGGTGTCGGAGACGGTGATCACCACGGAGTGGTCCTCGGTGTGGGCCTCGAGGGAAATGGAGCCGTGGTCGGTGAACTTCACGGCGTTGCCGACGACCCGCTCGAGCAGGGCGGAGAGCAACTCGGGATCCGAGATCGCCGCGACCGGCGAGGCGGGGAGCTGGACCGAGATCCCGAGATGCTTCGCATCGGCGGCGGGCTTCGACTTCCGGGCGATGGAGGCGAGGACGTCCCGCACTTCGACCGGCTGCGAGGACGGCCGGAGGCTGCCGGCTTCGATCTCCGCCAGGAGGAGGATGTTGTTGACCAACCCCAGCATCCTCTGGCCCGCGGCGCCGATGAGCCGGGCAGTGGCCGCCGACTCCGGGCTGTCCGCCTGCGCCTCGCTGAGTTCGGAGAGGCCGATGATCCCGCTGAGCGGAGTGCGCAGCTCGTGGCTGGCGACGGAGAGGAGCTCGTCCTTGGCCCGGGCCACCGATTCGGCCTCCTGTTTGGCGTGCAGCAGCGCCGCCTCGGCGCGCCGACGTTCGCTGACGTCCCGGATCACGAGTTGCAGCAGGGGACCTGCCTCGGTGCGGATCCGGTTGAGGGTCACGTCGGCCTGGATCACCCCGCCCTCGACGGTCAGCAGGCTGCAGTCGCGGCGTCCGCCCTCCGGCGGGAACTCCAGCAGGATGCTCTCGCCACCCTCGACGAAGGGCAGATCGTCTCCGAACAGGCGGGTGGCCGAGCGGTTCGGGTGGGACCTGCCGGCGAAGTCGACGACGATCACGGCGTCCGAGGTGTCCTCGAACAGCTTGCGGAAGCGGTCCTCGGAGCGGGAGAGCGACTTCAGCGCGTTGTCCCGTTCGACGAGGACCGCGGCGAGGCAGAGCGAGGTCAGCATGCCTTCGAGGAGCAGGAGCCAGACGGACCAGAGGCGTGAGGAGAAGGGCATCCCGCGGAACGCGCCCCATCCTTCGGTGGCCGCGACGACCGTGGTCATGCCGACGAGCAGCATGACGCCGGTGGCGCCGTGGCGCCCGAACTTGATGACCGAGACGATCAGGACCGGCAGGAGCAGCACCACGACGTGTTCGCGGAGCGGTGTGGAATTGGCGGCCCAGAGGATGGAGAAGAGGGTGATGCCGACGCCGGCGGTCCCGAGCGCGGCCGCCTCCAGGAGGGACCGGGTGGATCGGCGCGTGGGCGGGCGCTGGGACCAACTGAGGAGGAAGGGGGTGAGGAGCAGCGCGGCCGACGAGTTGCCGAGCCACCAGGTGGTGGCCGCGCGGAGGACGCTCTGGAGATCCGGCTCGGACAGGACCCGGCGGACCATCCCGAACGAGACCGAGATCACACCGGATCCCACGCAGACGATGCCGAGCGTGATGAGGACGTCCCGGAGCCGGTTCAGCCGGAAGTCGAACCGGAGCCACCGGAGGAGCGAGGTGCTGAAGAGGGCCTCGATGGCGTTGCCCGAGGCGTTGATCAGCACGCCCGGCACGTTGATCTCGGACTGGAAGAGAAGCTTCTCGATGACCGAACCGAGGAACACCGCCGGCCAGAGGGAGCGTCCCCAGATGGTCAGGAACGGGGTGCAGAGGCCCGCAGGGAGCCAGACGACGTTGTCGCGGTGGACCCAGTCGACGGTGGCGTAGGAGACGCGTGCAGCGACGACGTAGGCGAGGATGAACAGAAGGCCCACCGAGATGCGCCAGCGCCACCCGTTCCTTTCGCCAAGAAAACGGAGGTTCCGCTCCTGGATCGGGTTCTGGAGGTTCTCGTTGGGCACGTTGGCCGGTTCCGGTCTTGGGAAACCCCGGCTGTTCCCGACATCGACATCGGAGACGGGGTGCTTGAGCGGGCAAATATCGGTTCAGTTCACGGATCCGCGGACTTCCGGCAGGCTCCGGTTGCCGAAGGCGACGTTCGACTCCCCGCTGACCACGACCGTCTCCCCCTCGAAGCGGAGGCGGAGGGTGAGGTGGTGCGGCGTTTCCCGGGTGCAGATCTTCACGGTGAAGGTGTCCGCTCCGGTCCATGCGCCGCTCGCGGCCAGCAGGCCGTCGTCGGCCCCGCCCAACGGGCCGGCCGGTTGGAGGCCCAAGGCGCCCCGGCCTTGGATCCAGCGGTCGCGTCCCACCGCCAGCGTCTGTTCGCCGCCCGGGAAGCTGCGGACCAGGTGCCAGCCCTCGGCCGATTCCTCGAGCCGAAGGGCCTGGAGTCCGCCCGAGGAGGCGGCCATGCGGTAGGTCCGGCCGAGCGCCCCCTGGACCGGGGTCGCGCCCGGCAGGGCCGAAGGCCGACGCACCTCCAGGCCGGCGAGTCTGCGGGTCAGCGCCTCGCGGTTCCTTGGATCCCCCTTGGCCTTCCCCGCCTGGAAGGCCGGCAGCAGCCGGTCCCAGACGATGTTCAGGACGCCCTGCATGTCCCCGAGTCCCGAGGTGATCGCCACCACCGCATCCTGTTCCGGCATCACGATGCAGTACTGGCCGAACGCGCCGTCGCCGCGGTAGGCGCCGTTGCGGCAGCGCCAGAACTGGTAGCCGTAGCCCTGGTCCCAGTCGCTGGCCGGATTGCTGCCGTTCGAGACCTGACGGGAAGTGGCCGCCTCGACCCACGCGGCCGGGAGGAGTTGGCGGCCGTTCCAGTGGCCCTTCTGGAAGGCCGGCAGCAGCCGGTCCCAGACGATGTTCAGGACGCCCTGCATGTCGCCGAGACCCGAGGTGATCGCCACCACGGCGTCCTGTTCGGGGAGAACGATGCAGTATTGGCCGAACGCGCCGTCGCCGCGGTAGGCGCCATTGCGGCAGCGCCAGAACTGGTAGCCGTAGCCCTGGTCCCAGTCGCTGGCCGGATTGCTGCCGTTCGAGACCTGACGG
>CAIYXO010000829.1 GCA_903930165.1 uncultured Verrucomicrobiota bacterium
AACCTCCTCACCGGCCGGGCCAGGCAGGTCACACCCCTCGCCTACGTCCTGGCCGCCCTGTTCCTCGCCCACCTGATCTTCCGCTGAGGCCCTCAGGCATCGGGCCGAGCCTTCATCTGTCCAAACCATGTCCCGGCTGCCGTCCTCGTGCGCGATCCTCTGCATCGCGTTGTTCCTCACCGCCTGTTCCACACCCGGAACGGATCGGGTTCGACCCGGTCCCGGCCCTGGCCCCCGTCCGCTCATCGCGGTGATGGGAGCCTACGGACCGGAGCTGGCCGCCAACGACGCCGCGTTCGCGGATTCGGCGACGAACGTCAAAATCGAACAGGTCAACGGCCTGGAGTTCCGCCACATCCGCTTCGCCGGGCATGACCTTCTCCTGTTTCCCAGCGGCGTCAGCATGGTCAATGCGGCGATGAACACGCAGCTGGCCATCGACCGCTTCCACGTCACCCACGTGCTCTTCGCCGGAATCGCCGGAGGCATCAACCCGGAGCGCCACATCGGGGACGTCGTGATCCCTGAGCGCTGGCATCACCATAGCGAGGCGGCCTACCTGAATCCGACGCCCGACGGAAAGGGCCACGTGATCCCGAAGTACTTCAGCGCGCCGCATGAGAACTTCGGATTCATCTTCCCCGACCATGTCTGGGCGATCCGGGACGGGATGGACAAGCCGGAACGCCAGGCCTTCTTCGCCGCGGACCCCGGGCTGCTGGACATCGCCCGCGAGGCGGTCAGGAGGGCGCCGCGGATGGAATTCCGCGGAAGGGTCGCACAGGTCCACGTCGGAGGCGATGGCATTGCCGGGCCGGTGTTCATGGACAACCGCGAATACCGACGCTGGGCCTTCCGGGTCTGGAAGGCGGAGTGTCTCGACATGGAGTCGACGGCCATCGCGCAGGTCTGCTGGGCCAACCGCGTGCCGTTCCTGATCATCCGGAGCCTCAGCGACCTCGCCGGTGGGCAGGAGGGTGTCAACGACGCGGACTTCACCGAGGGCCCCGTGGCCCAGCACGCCTCGGCGATCCTCCGCGAGGTGGTACGGGCCATGCCGGCGGGGCGGTGAGCCGCCGGTTCGGCAACGCCAGTTACCCGCCACCGGACATTGCAATCGTCCGTGCGCCCCGTAGGTTTCCGGTTCGCATACATGAGTTTGTCCCTGACCGCGCCGTCTGAATCCCGTCCCCGACCGTTTTCCCAGAATCCGCCCGGAGTGTTGGTGCACCGGTTTGAGAACGGACTGGAACTGATCCTTCGGGAGGATCGCTCCGCACCGGTGGTGAGCGTGCAGGCCTGGTGCCGGGCCGGCAGCGTCGACGAGGGCAAGTGGATCGGTGCCGGACTGTCCCATGTGCTCGAGCACATGCTGTTCAAGGGGACTACGACCCGCGGACCCGGCCGCATCGATCAGGAGGTCCAGGCGGCCGGAGGCTACATGAACGCCTACACCTCGTTCGACCGCACGGTGTACTGGATCAACGTTCCCGACACCGGCGCCACGGTGGCCATCGACATCCTCTGCGACATCGTCCAGAACGCCTCCCTTCCGGAATCCGACCTCGAGAAGGAACTCGACGTGATCCGCCGGGAAATGGACATGGGCGAGGACGATCCCGGCCGACGTTCCAGCCGGGGCCTGTTCTCGACCGCGTTCACCCGCAGCCCCTACCGGCATCCCGTGATCGGCTGGCCGGACATCTTCAACTCGATCCGCCGCGAGGATCTCCTCGCCTACTACGCCGAGAAGTACGCGCCGAACAACTGCTTCCTGGTGGTGGTCGGGAACATCCGGCCTGCGGATGTCATCGCCCAGGTGGCGGCCGCCTTTTCAAAGGCCAAGGCCCGCGCCGTGCCCGAGAGCGTGCTGCCGGTCGAGCCCCGGCAGACAGGCCCGAGGGAGACGCTGGAAGAGGCTGCCGTGGAGCTGGCCCATTTCCATTTCGGATGGCACATCCCGGAGGTCCGCCACCACGACATCCCGGCGCTCGACGTCCTTTCCACCATCCTTGGAAGCGGTCGCAGCTCGCGGCTCTACCGCACCGTCCGGGACCGTTCCGCGCTGGTCCATTCGGTGAACGCCTGGATCTACACGCCGTCCCTTGGCGGCCTCTTCGGCGTCAGCGGCGTCTGTGACGGCGACAAGTTCGCCGCGGCACGGGACGCCATCCTGGCCGAGGTCCACCGGCTCGCCTCGGAACCGGTCGCAGCGCTGGAATGTTCGAAGGCCGTGAAGCAGTTCACCGCCGGCATGCTGGCCTCCCGCAAGACCATGGAAGGCCAGGCCCAGGACCTCGGTGGCAACTGGATGGCCGCGCGCGACCTCGGCTTCTCGGAACGCTACCTCGAGGCGGTGAAGCAGGTCACCCCGCAGGACCTCCAGCGGGTGGCCCAGACCTACCTGGCGGACTCCAACCGGAGCCTCTACGGACTGCTCCCGAAGGGATTCCGTCCCGTCGAGGATTCCGCGGCCGAGGCTTCGGCGGACCATCCGATCCATCTCTACACCCTCTCCAACGGGCTGCGCCTGCTCGTGAAGGAGGATCACCGGCTCCCGTTCGTCCAGTTCCGCGCCGCGTTCTCCGGCGGGCTGCTGTACGAGACCCCGGCCAACTGCGGCATCACAGCCCTGCTCTCCCGGATGCTGGTGAAGGGCACCGCCCGGCGTTCCGCCGAGGAGATCGCCGAGACGATCGAGGGGCTCGGCGGCAGCCTCGAAGCCTACGGCGGCAACCACAGCTTCGGCCTCAGCGCGGAGGTTTTGACCGACGACTTCGCGGTCGGCCTGGATCTCTTCACGGACGTGCTGCTGCATCCCGCGTTCCCCACCGGCGCCATGGAGCGCGAGCGCGAAGCCCAACTCGCCTCGATCCGCGGCCAGAAGGACCAGCTGCTCCAATCGGCTTTCCGCCTGATGCGCCGTGGCCTTTTCGGGGAAACCGGCTACGGCCTGGACGGCTCCGGCACCGAGGAATCCGTCCGGGCCCTCTCGGCGGCGCAGCTCCGGGAATGCCATCAGCGCCTGATGGTGCCCGCAAACGGCATCCTCGCGGTCTATGGCGACATCCATGCCGAGGCGGTCCGCGGCGCGGTCGAGACGGCACTGGCCGGATGGAAGCCCGGGAAGGTCGTTTTGCCGCCCGCCGCAGCCCCGAGCACCGTCACGCCGCGCTTCGACGAGACGCGGGAAAAGGAGCAGGCGGTCTTCGTGATCGGCTTCCCGGGAACCTCCTTCCATTCCCCCGACCGGCATGCGCTGGAGCTGCTCCAGGAAGCCTGCAGCGACATGGGATCCCGTCTCTTCATGCGGATCCGGGACGAGCTGGGGCTCGCCTACTACGTGGGCGCGTCCCAGTTCCCCGGGCGTTCCGAAGGGTACTTCGCGTTCTATTGCGGCACGTCCCCGGGTCAGGTCGACACGGTCGAGACCGAACTGCGGGCACAGGCGGAGATCCTCCGCAGGGACGGGCTCACCGCGGAGGAGCTGGAGCGGGCCAAGGCGAAGATCATCGGACAACGAAAGATCGCCCGCCAGGACCTCGGCCAATGCGCCATGTCCCATGCCCTGGACGAGCTCTACGGACTGGGATACCGGAACCATGAGACCGAGGCGGAACGTGTCGCCGCGGTCACCCTTGAGGAAATCCGCGAGGTGACGGCGCGGTATCTGGTCGCCGACCGTGCGGTCGTGGCGATCCTGAGGGGAACCCGCGCGTCGGGCGCCGGTTCCGGGGAATGAAAAAACGCGCCGGGGAAAACCCAAAAACCCCGGCGCGCCGGCCTTTCGGCCGTTTCGGGCGCCCTACCTGGAGCGCTCCTTCAGCACCTCGAACTGCTTGTCCCCATCGCGGATGAAGCTGACCAGGACACGGCCCTTTGCCTTTCGGACCTCGTCCCGGAACTCCTTCACGGTGGTGACAGGCACGTGGTTGATATCGGTCACCACGTCTCCCGGCTTGAGTTCGAATTGCGCGGCGAGGGAACCATCGGCGACCTCGGTGATGACCACGCCCTCCGTCTGCTCCACCTGAAACTTCTTCGCGAGGCTCTCGTCGAGGTCCTTGACGGTCATTCCGAGTTCCATCGTCGGGGCTTCCTTCTTCGCCCGGGACCGGGGGCGCGCCGCGGCCAGGATCTGCTCCCGTGACGGCTTCTCCGCGGCGGTGACCCTGACCTGCAGCGACTCCTGCCCACGGATCACGTCGAGCACGACCTCCGTTCCCGCCCTCTTTCGCGAGACCGTGCTGCGCAGGGCCTTCGTGGTCGGGGTGGCCTTGCCGTCGACCGCCACGATGACGTCCGCGGGACTCAGCGTCGAACCTTCGGCCGGTCCGCCGGCCTCGATCCGGCGGACGAGGACGCCGTTGGTGGCCTTGGTGTCGAGATCGCT
>CAIYXO010000830.1 GCA_903930165.1 uncultured Verrucomicrobiota bacterium
CGTCGCGATCTCGGCCGTCTTTCCGCGGTCCTCGACGAGGTCTCCGGTTTTCCGGTGCGGCTGGTCCTGCTGACCCCGGTGTTCCCGCAGGGTGCGCCGAGGGCCGAGGTCGAGGCCTCGGTGAAGGCGGTCGCCTCGGAGATGCGTTCGTTCGCCGACGAACGCGGCGCCGCCGTCCTGGACGTCACCGAGGCCACCCGGCGCATCGGGATGCTGCGCATGGTGACCTATGACCATGCGGTGCTCCTCAACGAGACGGGATACCGGATGCTGGCCGAGCGGATCGCCGAGCCGTTCGTCGGTGCGAAGGGGCATCCGACGGCCGACCTCGAGGTGTTGCGCGGTGCGATCCGCCGGAAGAACGAGCTGTTCTTCCACCGCTGGCGTCCGGCCAACTGGACCTACCTGTTCGGCTTCCGCAAACACGAGCAGGGACAGAACGCGGTCGAGATCCCGAGGTTCGATCCGATGGTCGAGGCGTGGGACGCCAAGATCGCCCGCATCCGGGACGTCCGGAACGCCGACGCCACGGTCGTCGCCGAGGTGAAGGCACTGGCCGGCAAGGACGCGGCGCCGTCGCATCCCGTGACCGACCAGCCCGTGCCGACCTTCCAGGTGGGCGAGGGGCTCGAGGCGTCGCTGTGGGCGGAGAACCCCGACCTCTTCAAGCCGATCCAGATGAACTGGGATCCGAAAGGGCGCCTTTGGGTCGCCAGCTCGCGGACCTACCCGCAGATCGCCCCGGGCGGTGCGGCGGCGGATGCGGTCATCGTGCTCGAGGACACCGATGGCGACGGCAAGGCCGACAAGCACACGGTCTTCGCCGACGGCCTGCTCATCCCGACCGGGGTGGTGCCGGACGGCAAGGGCGGCTGTTACGTCGCGGCGAGCACGCAGCTGCTGCACCTCGAGGACACGGACGGCGACGGCAAGGCCGACCGCCGCACGATCGTCCTGTCGAGCTTCGGCACCGAGGACACGCACCACAACCTGCACACCCTGCGCTGGGGCTTCGACGGACACCTCTACTTCAACCAGTCGATCTACACCCACACCCACATCGAGACTCCGCACGGCGTCCGGCGGCTGAACTCGGCGGGCATCTGGCGGTTCCATCCGGAGACCTGGGAGCTGGAGGTGTTCACGAAGGGCGGCTGCAATCCGTGGGGCCACCATTGGGACCAGTACGGCAACTCGTTCTTCACCGACGGCGCCGGCTTCAAGGGCGTGTACCACGCCATGGAGGGGGCCACCTACTTCACCTACTCCGACATGCGTCGCGAGGCGGAGAGCATCAGCCCGGGCAACTACCCGAAGTTCTGCAGCGTCGAGGTCGTGCACAGTCCGGCGCTGCCCGAGGACTGGCAGGGACAGGTGATCACCTGCGACTTCCGGGCGCACCGGGTCGTCCGTTTCTCGCTGAAGGACGTGGGGTCGACCTACCAGACCCAGGAGCAGCCGGACGTGTTGCGTTCGACGAACGTGACGTTCCGGCCGATTGACCTGCGTCAGGGGCCGGACGGCGCGTTGTACATCGCCGACTGGAGCAACCCGATCATCCAGCACGGCGAGGTCGATTTCCGCGACCCGCGCCGGGACAAGGAGCACGGCCGGATCTGGCGTGTGGCGGCGAAGGGCCGCGCGTTGAAGCCCGAGGGCGGCCGCGACCTGACGCGTTTGGCGACGGCCCAGCTGCTGGACCGCACGCTGTCGAAGAGCGGCTGGGAGCAGGAGCAGTCCCGCGTGGTGCTGCGCCAGCGGGAATCGAAGGAGGTCCTCGCCGCGCTCGGGCCGTGGCTGAAGAAGCAGAAGGACCCGCGTGCCCGTCTGGAGGCGCTGTGGCTGCAGGAAGCCTTCAACCAGGCCGACGCGACCCTGTTGGGCGAGCTGGTGTCGGCGTCCGACGAACGGCTGCGCGCCGCGGCCGCACGCCAGCTCCGACGCTGATCCTGGAATCCCCCTGGAACGGGAGGGGGCACGCGGAGCCGCGGAGCCCGCGGAGAGGAAGGGGAGGCGTCCGATCGAGGCCCAGTGGCCGCATCCGCCTAGGGTGCGGGGCGAGGTCCGCAGGCTTCGGTTTCATCCGCCTCGGCCCGCGGCGATGCGCCCATTTGCGTGCGGCGCATCTGGGCTCAGTTGGCCGCCTTGATGGAGCCGCCCTGAGGCGGTTCCTTCCGGAGTTCGTAGCGGGTCAACCCCTTGTCTTCGGTCGCGTCAAAACCCGTCGGCGTTTCGTCGCCGCCGTCGCCCCTTGCGGCCAGGATCAGCGTCCCTTCCTCGATCTTGAAGATCGCCGCGACCGTCTTTCCGATGCTGTTCTCCTGACCCGGCGCACATTCCTTGATGGTGGCGAGCAGCTGCTGCGGATCCGTGCCCACCGGCAGGGTGAACGTCGTCCGAAACCAGAACTCCGGGTCCCGGTGGAAGTGGAAGGAATTGCCGGTGATCTTGACGGTGTACTTGGTGTCCGACTTCTCGCCCGCCACGACGCCGACCCAGGTTCCTTGGAGACGTTCCAGCTGGGAAGCGGTTGGCGGCTGGTGGGTGCAGCCGGATTGCAGGCCGCCGAGAAGGGTCGGGATCAGCAGGGAAAGAGCTGCGAGGCTGGAGGATTCGTTGCGGGTCATGTTCGGTTCCGGTGGAAGTCGGCCGGAGGAGGCGCCCTCGGGATGCCGACATCCGGGACCGGCTTGGATGCCTTGGCGCCTCCGGCGTTCAGGAACGTTCGGGGGATTTCC
>CAIYXO010000831.1 GCA_903930165.1 uncultured Verrucomicrobiota bacterium
CCGATCTCGGCCCCGTGTAGTCGAAGTCCACGTGGAATCGGCGTCCGGGCAGGACATAAGTCCAACGGGTCGTCGGACTGCCGCCGACGCCAACGATGACATGCGGTCTGGTCCGGGTCGGCCGCCCGAGGGCGTGCCTCACCTCAGTCTCGGTCATGCCCCATCTTATCCCAGGCCAGCGTTCTTCGAAGATCGGGATGCGGACAAAGAGATACCACGAAGTCACCGCCACCAGAAACGCCGCCCCCCAGGTCAACTTCCATCCGTGACTTTGGAAGAATCGACGGCTTTGCGACGGGTGCAGGCGATACGAGGCAGCGACGACGCCTCCGAGAAGCGGGCCGACCGATGGCAGGATCAAGACAAGGTCGATGGGATAAAACGGCTGATACCGGTATCCCATGGTTCCGTACCAGAAGCTCACATAGAAGGCCCCGCAGGCCATGCCTAGGATGGAAGCGGGAACGACCACAGAGTTCCTCAAGCCCGTTCGGAAGGCGCAGAACGGTGGCAACACCGTACCCAACAGGCTGGCCGTCAGGAGGAACCACGTCCTGTCATTCATGTCTAATGCTCCTTGCCTGGAAACGTTCCGGCCATCGCCCATCGGCGACTCCCCTCGGTCGACGGGCTACAACCCCAGGGCCTTGAACCGGGTCTTCACTTCCTTCAGGTGGAAGTCGAGGGAGCAGAGCTTCTCCAGTTCGCCCTTCTTGAAGTGCTTCGCGACGTCCGCGTCGGACTTGAGCACCTCCAGGAAGTCGGCGTCGTCGCGGCCGGCGTGCTTCACCTCCCACGTCTTCATCGCGTTGCGCTGCACCAGGGCGTAGGCGTCCTCGCGGGTCAGGCCCTTGCGGATGAGGGCGAGCAGCACGGTCTGGCTGTTCCACATGCCGAGGCTCAGGCCGAGGTTGCGCTTCATGTTCTCCGGATAGACGAGCAGGCCGTCCATGAGCCGGGTCAGCAGGCCGAACATGTAGTCGAGCAGCGTGCAGGAGTCGGGGAAGATGATGCGCTCGACGCTGCTGTGGCTGATGTCGCGCTCGTGCCACAGGGCGACGTTCTCCATGCCGGCGACGGCGTTGCCGCGGATGACGCGGGCCAGTCCGGTGAGGCGTTCCCAGGTGATGGGATTGCGCTTGTGCGGCATGGCGCTGCTGCCCTTCTGGCCCTTGGTGAAGGGCTCCTCGGCCTCCAGAACCTCGGTCCGTTGCAGGTGGCGGAACTCGACGCCCCAGTGCTCGAACGCGCAGGCCACGAGCGCGAGGCAGTTCATGAACTCGGCGTGGATGTCGCGCTGGACCACCTGGGTGGCGATGGTGGCGGGACGGAGGCCGAGCTTGCGGCAGACGAACGCCTCGACCTTCGGCGAGAGGTGGGCGTTGGTGCCGACGGCGCCGCTGAGCTTGCCGACCGCCACGACGTCACGGACGTGACGGAGCCGGGAGAGGGCACGGACGAACTCCTCGTGCATCAGGGCCAGCTTGAGCCCGAATGTGGTCGGCTCGCCATGGATGCCATGGCTCCGGCCGATGCAGGGCGTGAGCATGTGCTCCTTCGCGCGGCGGGCGATGACGGGCAGCAACGTCTCGACGTCCTTGATCAGGATGTCGGCGCTCTGGACCATCTGGACGGCGAAGGCGGTGTCCACGATGTCCGAGCTGGTGAGACCGAAGTGCAGCCAGCGCGAGGCGGGATCGTTGATCTGCTCGGCGACGGCGGTGGTGAAGCCGATGACGTCGTGGTTGAGCGTCTTCTCGAGCTCCTTGGCGCGCTCGGTGAGGGCCTTGGTGTCGGCGAAGCACTTCTCGGCGCCGGCCTTCATCCGGGCGAGGTCCTTCTTGGGGACGATGCCGTCGGCGGCCAGCGCCTCGCTGGCCAGCATCTCGATCTGCAGCCAGATGCGCAGCTTGTTCTCGTCGGTCCAGATGGCCCGCATCTCGGGCCGCGAATAGCGAAGAATCACGGCCCGGAGACTGGGCTGGAACGGGCACGGAGGCGAGCCGCGAGAAGTGGCGGACCGGGGAGGGAGGAAACCTCACGCCAGAACGCAAAGGCGCCAGCGTGGAGCCAACGCCGGGGCGAAAACGCCGCACCGGCGGGTGATCGACACCGCATTGCCCTTCCTCCCTTTGCGGCTTGGCGCCTTGGCACCTTGGCGTGAGGCCCTCTTCCGCATGGAGGCGGAACTCAGCCGGCCGCGAGGAGCTCGGTGATCTTGATGCCGAAGCGGTTGTCGACGACCACGACCTCGCCCCGGGCGATGAGCTTGGAATTGACCTGAAGGTCGACCGGGGCGTCGGCGACCTTGTCGAGCTGCACCACGGAACCGACGGCGAGATTGAGGACGTCGCGCATCGGAAGGTGGCAGGAGCCGAGCTGGACACTGACCTCGACGGGGACGTCCAGGAGGATTTCGAGGTTGGCGGATTCGGTCATGGAATGGGAGAGGTCGGCTTGGCGATGACGTTCTGGATCTCCACGGCCATCTGGCCGTCGGAGGCGCCGAGACGGGCCGAGA
>CAIYXO010000832.1 GCA_903930165.1 uncultured Verrucomicrobiota bacterium
AGTCCGTCGCTCCATCGGATGCGGCTCGCAAACGGTGCGAGACCGGACTCCTGCCACCGGCGTCGGATCGGAGAGGGCTCGACGATGCGTGCGGTGACGACGCCGGAAAGCGTCGGAGAAAAGCGGTCGAGGGCGCCCAGGAAGTCCGCCGTCAGCCGCCCGTCATGGGCGCCGGCCTCCACGAACTCCACCGGACCGCTTCGCGCGAGGGACTCGAGGGTTGGCAGCAGGTGGAAGGCGAGCAGTTCGCCGAAGAGCGGGCCGACCGAGACGCTGGTGTAGAAGTCGCCCTTCTTGCCGACGTTGTCCGGGGTGCGTTCGTAGTAGCCTAGGGCCGGTTCGTAGAGGGCGAGCTCCATGAACCGCTCGAACGGGATGGCGCCTCCCGCCTCCAGGATGGCGGCCTGGATCCGGCGGTGGAGTTCGGTTTGGACGCCGGGGTCCGATGGGGTCACCGGCGGGTTCATGCTTCGGCGGGCGGCAGTTCGATCTGCCAGAGCCGGTCGCCGTCCCGGTTGAAGTGGGTGACCTTCGCGGCCCTGGAAATCGAGCTGATCTCGACGGTGCCGAAGAACTGCTGGGTGGACCATGGTCCCGAAGGTTTCTCCCCCGGTTTGCGGGACGAGAACCGGACCTCGGGTCCGAAGGTGTCGTCGAGCGTCCCGGGACCGAACGCCCCGGCGTGCAGCGGTCCGCTGACGAATTCCCAGAAGCCGTCGAACTCCGTGAACCGGGCCTTGGCCGGATCGTAGTAGTGGGAGGCGGCGTAGTGGACGTCGGCGGTGAGCCAAAGGACGTTGCGGACGCGGTGCGCCTGGAGGTGGCGGAGGAGGTTGGCCACTTCCAGTTCGCGGCCCAGCGGGATGCCGTTGCCGTTGGAGAACGCTTCGAAGGCGGTGGCGCCGTCGCGCACGAGCAGTCCGAGCGGCATGTCGGAGCAGACGATCTTCCAGGTCGCGGAGCTCGCGGCCATCGATTCCTTCAGCCAGTCGAGTTGTGCGGCGCCGAGGAACGCGGTCTCCGGCCCGGAAACCACCTGGCGGTTCCCGGAGTTCGGTCCGCGGAAACTCCGCAGGTCGAGGAAGAACAGTTCACAGAGCGGACCGCGGCGGATCCGGCGGTGGATGCGTTGGTCCGGATGGCTGCGGACCGGTTGGTATTCGAGGAACGCCCGCTTGGAACGACGCGCCAGGAGGTCGATGTCGCGGACGGAGTATCCGGAGGCGGTGTCGAGTCGTTGCCCCGGGTACCAGTTGTCCCGCACCTCATGGTCGTCCCACTGGGCAAAAACCGGCACCGAGGCGTTCATCCTGCGGACGTTTGGGTCGAGCAGGTTGTAGAGGTGGTTGCCGCGGAAATCCGCGAGCGTTTCGGCGACCCGGGATTTCTCCTGGGTCACCAGGTTCTTCCAGGTCGTGCCGTCGGGAAGCTTCAGTTCGGCCGGGATGGGGACGTCCGCGTAGATCGTGTCTCCGCTGTGGACGAGGAAGTCGGGCTCCTGCCGCAGGATGGCGTCATAGGTGCGCATGCCACCGCGCGAGGTGTCGATGCCCCAGCCTTGTCCGCAGGTGTCGCCGGACCAGGCGAAGCGGACGTCCTGGGTTTTGCCGCGTGCGGCGGTGACGAGCGATCCTTCCGACCAAGGGCCCAAGCCGCCTTGGCGGTCCTCGAAGGCGATGCGGTAGTGGATCCGGCGTCCTGGCGGTAGGTCCCGGAGCAGGGCCTTGGCGGTGAAGTCGGTCGAGGCGGCGGCCACCGGGCCGTTCCGGCGACGGGTGCCCTTGAAGTCGCCCGTCTCCGACCATTCCACCAGCATCCGCGACTCGCGATCGGCGCGGGCCCAAAGAACGGCTTCGGAGTCGGTGACATCGCCGCTGGCGACGCCGTGGGAGACCTGGGGCCGCGCTCCATCCAGCACGCTCGGCGCGCCCTGCAGCCACGAAGGCGAGGAGGCGACGATGCCGGCGAGCGTCCGACCGAAAGAGCGTCTGTTGATGGATTTCATCGGGTTTCGGTGGCGGGAGGCCGAAGTTGCGGGAGATGTGGGATCAGGAGGCGATCGGGGTGGTTCGGCGTGGTCCGCGCGCCAGAACTGCCAAGTGCAACAACGACCCGACCAGCACCACGAGGTTGCCGGCTTGGGAGACTCCGTGCCATTTCCCGAACTCCTTGCCCAGGCGCTCC
>CAIYXO010000833.1 GCA_903930165.1 uncultured Verrucomicrobiota bacterium
GACAAGTGGCAGGCGCCATGCGATGACGCCTTCTTCGCGCAGGTGGGCCCGGAGCGCCTCGTGCTGTTCCGGGGGGAGCTCCTCGTCGGCGTCGAGCACCAGGATCCAGTCGCCGGTGGCGTGGCGGAGCGCCTCGTTCCGCGCGTTGCTGAAGTTGTCGTCCCAGGCCCGGAAGTGGACCTCGGCGCCGTGTCCGCGGGCGATCTCCACGGTCCGGTCGGTGGATCCGGTGTCGACGATCACGACCTGGTCGGCGAGTCCGCGGATGGATTCGAGGCATTGCCCGAGGAACCTCTCCTCGTTCTTGGCGATGAGGCAGACGGTCAGGCGCGGCGCGAGACCCTCGCGGAGCGGCGGTTCGGGCAGGAGGGCAGTTGCCGTTCCAGGTCGGCCGGGGATTCCGGAAATGAGCTTCCGTGCCGTCTTCCACTTCGGCGCCAGCTTGGCGGCCTGTCGGGCGCAACGGCGTGCCAACTCGAAGTCGCCCGCCTTGACGGCGATCTCCCCGAGCAGGACCCAGGCTTCCGGATGGAACGGACGCAGTTCGATGGCGTGCCGTGTCTGGTTCCAAGCCGCGACCAGGTCGCCGGCGTTGAGGCGGGCGACCGCGTCGTCCAGGCGTCCGATGTGGGCGATGTCCGGCAGGGTGAAGTTCGTGGGGCCGGACTTCCTGAGTGAATCCAGCCCGGCGGCCTCGGCGGCCATCCGGTCGCGGAGATCGAGCAGGTGGGCCGCGGCGGTTTGCGCGGTGCGTTCCCAGGTCCAGCGGGTCCGGACGTGTTCTGAGCCGCTCAGGGCGCGCTCCTTCCAGGCGGCCTGCGAAGGCACCGCCTGCCTCATCAGCCCGACCAGCGTTTCCGCGTCGGGTTCCAGCATCCAACCACGGTGGTCGAGGGCCATGCCGCTGATCTCGTTGCCCAGGTGGACCCGGCGCGAGGGGATCCGGACGACGAACTCGTCGGTGGCGAAGTCGTCGGTGGAGCCCCCGCCGGTGACGATCACCGGCAGCGCGCAGGCCATGGCCTCGAGGACGGGCAGTCCGAATCCTTCGCCGCGGTAGGGATGCACCAGGCAGTGGCAGGCCGTGTAGAGGCCGGCCATCTCGGCGGCGGAAAGCTCGGTGTCGAGGTGGACGATCTCGGGCGCATCTGGATCGGCCTGGGCGGCGCGGATCGACTCGACGAGGGTCTGGCCCGCGTAGACCGAGCCGCCGCCGAAATCCTTGATCACGAGACAGACGTCGTCGGAACGGCGGAAGGCCTTCAGGTAGCTCTCCAGGAGCAGGTCGGCGCCCTTGCGTCCGATCGTGCCGCCGACGAACAGGAAGCGGAACGACTTCGAGGTCCGGATCGGATAGGCCGGGGCGTCGGGACGGTGGCGTTCCGGGTCGATGCCGAGCGGCAGGATCCGCAGCTTGGAATCCGGGATGCCGGCGGCGATGTACAGGCTCCGGACATAGCGGGAGTAGCACCAGATCTCGTCGGCGTTGGCGGCGCCGGCGACCCAGGCGGCCGGGAGGGAGCCGAACTCCCACGGCTGCATCTGGATCCAGGCGCCCTGGGCCGGGGCGGTCCAGCGCGGCGGCCACTCGTGGCGGAGAACCATCTCCGTGGAACCCGGGAGGCGGGTCTGCACCACGCGGGCGAACCGGGCCAGCTCGGGAGGCAGCGACTGCGTCGGAGGCACCTTTGCGGACACCGGAGTCGAGCGGATACCGGGCTGGTGTCCGAGCGCGGAGTGCAGCTCGCGGTTGACGTGGGAAAGCGATCCGAAATCGAGGAACGAACCTTCCAGCACCAGCTGGACGGCCTTGCTGGAGGCCGCCGGGGCCGGGCGGTGGAGCTCGACCATCGGGGCCGGGGTGAGCCGCGGAGCCTGGAGGTTCCGCTCGATCACCTGGAGCCGGCGGAGGACGAGTTCGGAGACGGCCTCGCGGCTGTAGTGGGTCGCCATGTGGACCCGGGCCGCGCGGCCCTTCGCCTTGGCCTCGTCACGGTGGGTGAAGACGTGCCGGAGGAGAGTGCGGAGATGGGATTCGGAAGGATTCGCCCAGCGGTGGCCCTTGTAGTGCCAAAGCTCGGGCTCCAGC
>CAIYXO010000834.1 GCA_903930165.1 uncultured Verrucomicrobiota bacterium
CAATCGTCGAACTGCTTCAGCACGGCCGCGCGATCTTCGCCGGGCATGAGCTGCCAGTAGAGCTCGACCTTAGAGTCCGCCGGCACGCTCAATGGCTCGCGTTCGCCCCAGCCGCCCGCCACGGCCTTGGCCAACAGCACGGGGACGGGGTCGGCGAACCCCTGGTAGAGTGGCGGCACCACCAGGTCCTGGCGGCGGCGTTGGTTGAACGATTTCAGATGAGAGAGAAAATGGAGCAACTGCTCCGTGGCAGCGCCCGACTCACTGTCCCCCTTTCCGGCCGCCAGGAGCGAGCTCGGACCCTTGAAGAAGATGTGGGCGAGGCAGAACCCGCGCGCGGCCGGGTAGACGTCCAGCCCGGTGCTCTCGACCAGAAGCGCGGCGTCAACCTGGGGGCCGTGCAGCCGCCCGGCGATGGTGCCGTTAACGCCGCCGAACTCCTCGTCGACCACGCTTTCAAACACCAGATCGCCCTTGAGGCGCACGCCTGACCGCTGCAACGCCCGGATCGCCAGCATACAGGCTGCCAGGGGCCCCTTCATATCGATCGCGCCGAGCCCGTGGATCCGGCCATCTTCGTGGAGGCCGCCGAACGGATCGACGTTCCAGGCGGCGCTGCCCCGCGGGACCGTGTCCATGTGCCCGGTCAGAAGCAGCGAACGTCCCCCGCCCTGGCCGGGCCAGACGGCCGTGAGGTTGGGCCGGTCGCGATAGTCACGGCCCGGCCAGTAGCTCGCCTGGTCGGTCAAGCCCGGGACGTCAGTGAGGGCGTAGAGCTCGACATCCAGCCCCAGGCCGCGCAGACGCCGGGCAAGGCACTCTTGTCCGGCTCGCTCGTTGCCGCCCGGCGGCAGATTCTCGGTGGGTATGCGCACCAGCTCCTGGATCGCGGCGATCAACTCGCCGCGCAGCGCAGTGACCGTTGCGCCCAGCCGATCTTCGTCAATGGGCATGCGTTCATCCTCCGGCCGATCCTGAGCCGGCGAAATAACACCGGCGTCTCATCGACACGTCTTCGTTCAGCCGCGGATCTACACGGATTTTCGCGGATCAATAGCGGGAATCCGCGACAATCCGCGAAAATCCGCGGCATTTCTCGGCTCGACAGGCCGGCTTTCATGGGCGCACAGGTCCTGTCAGTCTACCGGACGCACAGGGAAAAAGACGGGCTCACCAGCAAGTTTATCATAACAGCCACGCCGCCCGGAAAATCACCGCAGGTGATTTGCACAAAAGCTGCCCGCAAACTATCATTGCCTGCCAGGGTCCACAGCGGACCGGAACTTGGTGGCGTACACAAGCGAGGAGGCGACACGATGAACAGTCGGGAACGAATGGCGCTCGCCATGCATTTGCAGCAGCCAGACCGCGTGCCGGTCATGTGTCAGCTTGCTCTGGGCCACTTCTTCCTCAACACGGACTTTGCGCCGCACGAGATCTGGTTTGACTCGGAGGCGTTCGCCGAAGCGCTGGTCGCGCTCCAACGCCGCTACCGCTTCGACGGCATCCTCGTCAATCTCCCGGGGCGTCCGCCGGACCTGCTGGACGCGGTTGCCCGGGTTGAGCGCACGCCGGATGGGGAACAACTGACGTGGCGGAACGGCGAAGTCACCTTCTGCCCCTGGGATGACAACCCCTATCACGCGCTGGCGAACGGTGATCCGGCGCCGCGCGCCGACTTTGCCACCATCGACCCGGATAACCTGGATGCATTGGATACCCTGACAGGATATACTTGGGGGGTGTATCACGTTCCGTCCCTCACCGGCAGGTCCGACCGTGGGCCGTTGCGGGAAATCCCGCCCTACTTCCTCCGGGCCCTTGACCTGGTGCGCCGGAAGGCCGATGCGGATGTCCCGATCCACGGGGAGGTCTTCTCCCCGTTCACCCACTTCCTCGAACTGTTCGGCTACGAGAGCGCGCTCTTCAACATGCTGGACGACACGGGCAAGACCCATGCGCTGTTGGATCGTCTGACCGAATCGAGCATTGCCTGGGCGGTTGCACAGGCCAGGCATGGCGTGGACGCCGTGCTCATCTCCTCGGCGTTTGCGGGCGGCCCGTTCCTATCCCGCGGCATGTATCAGGAATTCGTCGTGCCGTACGAGCGGCGGGTGACGGACGCCATCAAGTCGGCCGGGGTGCCGGCCTACACCCACACGTGCGGCCGGATCGGGGATCGCCTGGATCTGATGCTGGAAACCGGGACGGACGGCATCGACACGATGGATCCGCCGCCATTGGGCAACACGGAGCTGGCTGACGCCAAGGCGCAGATCGGCGGTCGCGTCTTCCTGAAAGGCAACATGGATTCGGTCGTACTGCTGCGCGCCAAGACGGCCGAGGAAGTGATCGCGCATGCCGTTGGCCGTATCGAGATCGGGATGCCGGGCGGCGGGTACATCCTCAGCACAGCGTGCTCGGTCGCGCCGCGCGTCGAGCCCTGGAAACTGGAACTGTTGGTGCCGCTCGCGGAAGAGATCGGTCGGTACTAGTCCCGGAGGCGATCGGTTCGAAAGGAAGCCGTTGATGACCCCCAGGCCTTCTCCCCAACGCTGGTGGGTGCTGCTAGCCATTGGCG
>CAIYXO010000835.1 GCA_903930165.1 uncultured Verrucomicrobiota bacterium
CCCGGATCGGGTCGCCGCCGAGATGCGGGCCGCCGGCACGAAGGCGTTGCATCCCGCGGTGACGTCTTGGGCCCGAATCGGGGACGCCTTCCGGGCCGGCAAGGTCGAGGAGTTCAACGCGACGGTGAAGGAGCACCTCGCCTATGTGGCTTCGCTGCGCATGGAGAAGGCGTTGACCAAGACCCGGGCCGAGCAGTCCTTCAACGCCTTCGCCCCGTTCTCCAAGGCGGCGTCGATCTACATCGTGGCGTTCCTCTTCGGCTGCGGCTTCTGGTTCAACTTCGCGGAATGGAGCCGGAAGTCCTCGCTCAACCTCGTCCGGTTGGCCTTCGTGGTGCACACGGCTGGACTCATTTTCCGCATGTGGCTCGAGGGCCGTCCGCCCGTGACCAACCTCTACAGCTCGGCGATCTTCATCGGCTGGGGTTCCGTCGGGCTGGGACTGCTCCTGGAGGGCTTCTGGAAGAACGCGGTCGGCCTGGCCGTGGCCACGGTCATCGGCTTCGCCACCCAGATCATCGCCCACAACCTCGCCCTTTCGGGCGACACCATGGTCATGATGCGCGCGGTGCTGGACACCAACTTCTGGCTCGCGACCCACGTGGTCATCGTGACCTTGGGCTATGCCTCGACCTTCGTCGCCGGCTTCCTTGCCATCCTCTACGTGGTGCTCGGCGTCGCCACCCGCGTGCTGACCCCGGACATGGGACGCAGCCTTTCGCGGATGGTCTACGGCATCATCTGCTTCGCCACCCTCTTCAGCTTCGTCGGCACGGTCCTCGGCGGCATCTGGGCCGACCAGTCCTGGGGTCGTTTCTGGGGCTGGGATCCCAAGGAGAACGGAGCGCTGATCATCGTCCTTTGGAACGCCCTCATCCTGCATGCCCGCTGGGGCGGCCTGGTGAAGGAACGCGGCCTGATGAACCTCGCGATCGTGGGCAACGTGGTCACCTGCTGGTCGTGGTTCGGCACGAACCTGCTCGGGATCGGCCTGCACAGCTACGGCTTCATGAGCGGCGCCTTCACGGCCCTGTTGATCTTCATCGCCACCCAGGCGGCCCTGATCGCTGCCGGCCTCCTTCCTCAGCGGATGTGGCGCAGCTACCGGGCCGGCTGACCGGAGTCCGCCATCGGTTCAACCACCGGTCCGGTTGCCACCGCCCCATTCGTTCAGGCCCCGCTCGTCTCCGGAGGCCCCGGGCTCGATGCCCAGGCCTTCCATCACCTCGCCGATGAAGTAGAGGGAGCCGGTCACCGCGACGAAGGGATCGGCCGAGGCGGCCTTCACGGCCTCGGCCGCCGAGCCGACGACCCGAACCGGGCGGTTGCAGCGGAGTTCCTTCAGCGTGTCCCGCAGTTCCTCCGCACCGACCGTCCTGGAGCTCGCCACCGGACTGACCACGAACCGGCCGGCGACCTTCGCCAACTCCGCGAGCATCTCCTTCCACGCCTTGTCCCGCAGCATGCCGACCACCAGCGTCGGATGGCTTCCCGGAAATTCCTCGCCCAAGGTCCGCCGGAACGCCGCGATGCCGTCGGGATTGTGCGCCCCGTCCAGCAGCCAGGTGCCGGGACCGCGTTGCAGACGCTGCATCCGGCCGGCCCAGACCGTCCGGGCGAGCCCGCCGGCGATCTGTTCGTCCGAGACCGGCAGGAAGGTCCGGAGCAGACGGCAGGTGGCGGCGGCGGTCGCGGCGTTGAGCCGCTGATGTGGTCCCGCGAGCGAAACCGGCGTCGAAAGCCGTCCGACCGCCGACGCGCCCACGACCACGCAGTGGCAGTCGAGCTCCTTCGCCCGGTGACCGATCACCGCGAGCGCGTCCGACGCGTCGGCCGAAGTGACCACCGGGATGCCGGGCTTGATGATGCCGGCCTTCTCGGTGGCGATCTCCCCGATCGTGCCGCCCAGCACCTGCTGGTGGTCGAGGCCGACGGAAGTGATCACCGACACGATCGGCTCGACGATGTTGGTCGCATCGAGGCGACCACCGAGGCCGGTCTCCCAGACCACCACGTCCACGTTCTGCTCCGCGAACCACATCAGGGCCACGATGGTGGTGAACTCGAAGAAGGTGGGCTCCAGACCCGCCGGGGTGACCGACCGGAGTCGCGCGACCAGACGGGCCAGATCGATGTCCGGAATCGGCCGGCGATCCACTTGGATCCGTTCGCCAAACCGTACGAGGTGAGGGGAGGTGTAGAGCCCGGTACGACGTCCCGCCGCCCTCTGGATCGACTCGATGAAGGCGCAGGTGGACCCCTTGCCATTGGTCCCGGCCACATGGATGAAGCGCAGTCCATCCTGCGGCGAGCCCACGGCTGCAGCCAGTTGACGCGTCGTCTCCAGCCCCGGTTGGAAGCCGAATTGTCTCAGCGATTGCAGATGGGCCAGCGCCTCGGCGTAGGTCACGGGCCCATCCTACCCCGGGTTCCGCCCGAGGGCCAACGCCCCTCCGAATCCGCCGTTCGACGAATGGTGGGCGCGGGATGCCCAGGGGTAGGAATAGCACCGCGTCGCGGTGGGTTCCGTGTTGGGCCCGTGGCGGCGCCAGAAAACCATGAATCCCTCCGACTCCCTCCGGCCGGCGCGCTGTCCGGCTCCCATTGGATGGTGGCTGCGCGTGCCATCCCTCATTGCGTTCCTTTGTGCTGCCACCCTCTGGCTGACATCCTCCGATGTCCGCGCCCAGGTCTACGGCGCCATCGATGTCTGGCCCGCCAACAACTCGGTGGAGGTCAAGGGCAGCCGGCAGTTCGGCGCCTATGTGCCGATCTCGCCCTCGACCGTCGTCTGGTCGGTCAACGACATCCCCGGCGGCGACACCAACGTCGGCACCATCAGCAGCAGCGGCTCCTACAAGGCCCCCGCGGTCGCTCCCACGCCGAGCGTGGTGACCATCAAGGCGCAAAGCACCGCCTATCCCTCCGCGTTCAAG
>CAIYXO010000836.1 GCA_903930165.1 uncultured Verrucomicrobiota bacterium
AGGGCGGCAACGTCGCCTCGGGCGACTCGTTCTTCCTCCGTGGCTTCGACGCGTCGGGATCGCTGTTCGTGGACGGCATCCGGAACCTCGGGGCGGTCTCGCGCGACACGTACAACCTCGAGCAGGTCGAGATCGCGAAGGGGCCGGCCGGTGCCGACACCGGGCGGGGCGGCAGCTCGGGCTACGTGAACATGGTTTCCAAGGCACCGCGGCGGGAGGACCTCCTCGACGCCTCGATCTCCTATGGGACGGCCGAGCAGAAGCGCTTCACGGGGGACCTGAACCGCGCTGTGCCGATGGGATCGAAGGGGGATTGGCTGCAGGGAACCGCGTTCCGCCTGAACGGGCTGTTCCAGGAGAGCGGCGTGCCGGGCCGGGACCACCTGCGGAACCGCTCGTGGGGCGCGTCGCCCTCGGTGGCGTTGGGATTGGGCACCCCGACCCGCGTGATCCTGCAGGGCTCGTTCGGCGACCAGGACAACATCCCGGATTCCGGCCTGCCCGTGGCCGCGCTGCCGGGGGCGATCCCCACCACCCCTCCGACGCCGGCGGTGGACCAGGACAACTGGTACGGCCTCGCGCGGGAGGACTTCGAGAAGGTGCGTCAGCGGACCGCGCAGATGCGTTTGGAACACGACGTCTCGGAAGGGCTGACACTCCGGAACCAGTTCACCTGGAACCGCACCGATCGGGATGCCCTGACCACCTATTTCCAGAACGGCGGCGCCGCGATGTACAACCCGGCGACCGGCGTCGTCACCCCGCGGCGCATCCGCAGCCAGACCTGGAACTCGATCCTGTCGGACCAGCTCAGCGCCTCGGCGAAGTTCGACACGGGGCCGGTGGAACATGCGCTCGTCGCCGGCGCCGACTTCAGCCGCGAGTTGCAGGAAGTGCCCACGTGGACCGCGGTGAACGGCCCGGGCACGTCGATCGCGGACCCGGACCCGTACCGGTTGTCGACCGCGGCCCAGGTCCCGTTCCAGGCGGCGAACGGACCCCGTTCCGACGGCACGTTGGACACCGCGGCGGGCTACGTCTTCGACACCGTGAAGCTCGGGAAACGGTTCCTCCTGAACGGCAGCCTGCGTTTCGAGGGCTACTCGGTGGAGTCGGAGACGCTGGCGGGATCGGCCGACCCTGCGGCGCGGACTCCGACGGCGCTTTCCGCGAGCGGGACGATGCTCAGCTGGAAGACGGGACTCGTCTTCAAGCCGGCGGAGGCCGGCAGCCTCTACGTGGCGGCGGCGAACTCCCTCGTGCCTCCGGGCACGTCGTTCACGCTTTCCTCGGCCACGAACAACCTGAACAACGCCGCCCTCTTCGAGCCGGTGGAGAACCGCAACTACGAGGCGGGCGTGAAGTGGGAGCTGTTCGACCGGCGCCTTGGAACCGGCCTCTCGTTCTACCGCTCCGAGAACCGCAACAACATCACCCAGGACCTCAACACCCTCGAGCTGGTCCAGGACCAGGAGAACATCGTCGAGGGCGTCGAGTTCAACGTCTCGGGCCGCGTCACCGAGGCGTGGACCGTGTTCGGCGGCGTCGGCTGCATCGACAGCCGCTTCACCGCCCCGAGCGGCACCTCGGGCACGGCCAACAACGGCGCGGTCCTCCGTTTCACCCCGCGCGTTTCGGCGAACCTTTGGACCACCTACCGCTTCCCCTTCGGCCTGACGCTCGGCGGCGGGATGAACTACTCCGACTCCGTCCTGCGCAGCACCTCGGGCGCCCCGCCCGCCGCGACGGCCACCGCGCTGCCCGAGGCCCAGGGCTACTGGGTGTTCAACACGATGGCCACCTACGAGTTCAGCAGGAACTTCAACGTCCGCCTCAACGTCTACAACGTCGCCGACGAGTTCTACTACCGCCTGAACAACAACGGCGGCCGCTACTACCGCGGCACTCCGCGCTCCTTCCTCCTGACCGCCAACCTGAGCTTCTGACCCCGGACCTCCTCCATACATGATCCTCGAGATTCCAGAAGTGCTCAGCGCCGACGAATTGGGCCAGGTGCGGACACGGGTCGAGTCCGCCGAGTGGGCGGACGGCCGGATCACCGCCGGACACCAAGGCGCGCGGGTGAAGGACAACCAGCAGATCCCGGCCGAGCATCCGGCCGCCCGTGAGGCCGGCGCGACGATCCTGCGCGCCCTTGGCCGCAACCCGCTGTTCATCGCCGCCGCACTCCCGCACCAGATCCTGCCGCCGATGTTCAACCGCTACGCCGGCGGGCAGCAGTTCGGGACCCACGTGGACGGCTCGATTCGGCAACTGCCGGACGGGACACGGCTCCGGACCGATCTCTCGTGCACGCTGTTCCTCGCCGGACCGGAGGAGTACGACGGCGGCGAACTGGTGATCGAGGACACCTACGGCGCCAAGTCGGTGAAGCTGACCGCCGGCTCGATGATCCTCTATCCCTCCACCAGCCTGCATCATGTGACCCCCGTAACCCGTGGGGCCCGGCTCTGTTCATTCTTCTGGCTTCAAAGCCTCGTCCGCGACAACCACCACCGCGCAATGCTCTTCGACATGGACATCGCCATCCAACGCCTCGGCGCCGAACAGCCCGGACACCCCTCGGTGGTCCAGTTGACCGGCGTCTACCACAACCTGATCCGCACCTGGGCCGAGCTCTGACCGCCGCATGAACCCGATCCGCCGCGTCCTGTTCTGGGCGCATCTCGTCCTCGGCCTGCTGGCCGGAGGCCTCATCCTCATCACCGTCATCACCGGGGCCTCCATGGCCTTCAGCAGGCAGTGGATCGCGTGGGCCGAGTCCCCGGCTCCGTTGGCGGTCCCTGGAAACCCGGAGGCCAAGGCCCAGCCCTTGGATGCCCTGCTGGCCAAGGTGGCCGAGGCCCATCCCGGCGTGCGGCCGCAATCCGTCACCGTGTCCGCGGATCCGACGCGCCCTTGGGTGGTCGAGTTGGAACGGATGCGCCGGATCGCCGTGGATCCGTTTCGCGGGGAAATGGTGGAGCTGCCGGCCAGCCGCGTCCGCGCCGCGATGCGCTGGATGGAGAACTGCCACCGCTGGCTCGGCGCCGAGGATCCGCCACGCGCGGAGGGCGCGCCTGCCGGCGGAGGCCGGGAAGGAGGCCCGGGATCGCAGTCCGCCTGGACGCCGCGTCGGATCACCTCGACGGTGATGGGCGCCTCCGCGTCCGTCTTCCTCGTGCTGAGCCTTTCGGGGCTGTTCCTGTGGTTCCCGCGTCGCCTCTCCTGGACGGCCTTCCGCGCCGTGCTGTGGCCGAGATGGGGTCCCGGGTCGAAGGCGAGGGACTGGAACTGGCACAACGCGATCGGACTCTGGTGCTCGGTGCCGATCGCGATCATGGCCCTCACCGGGATGTCGATCGCGTTCCGGGGCTTCGGCGACGTCCTCTACGGCGGCGCGGCCCCTCGCGGGGAAGGCCCTGGAGGCGCTGCCGTGGCGCCTCCCGCGGAGGGAGCGGTCCGCCTCAGCCGCCAAGCTCTCCTGGATGCCGTCCAGCTTTCGGCGCCGGGTTGGCAGGAGATCACGCTCCGCATCGGCGGCGGTCGCGAGCGCGGTGGTGGTGGTGGTGAGGGCCGTGCCGTGGTTGCGAACGTCCGGACCTCCGGCTTCGCCCTGCTGCCGGACGGCCCATGGCGCCTTGATCCCTACACCGGCCGGAGACTTCCCGACGCGGCTTCGACGGGCGGCTGGAGGACCCGGTTGCGCCCGATGAACCAGAGGATCCACACCGGCGAGGCCGCTGGCGTGCTCGGCCAGTCGGTCGCCTTCCTGGGATGCGTCGGCGGCATGGTGTTGGTCTGGACCGGATTCGCCCTCGCGCTGCGCCGGTTCTTCCCGCGCCTCTTCCGCAAGG
>CAIYXO010000837.1 GCA_903930165.1 uncultured Verrucomicrobiota bacterium
CAGGAAGGGGTCATGAAGACCCGGATGCAGCCCATCGGGAACGTCTGGACGCGCTTTCCGCGCATCGTCCGCGACGTCTCGGCCGAACTCGGCAAGAAGGTCCGCCTCTACATGGAGGGCCGCGAGACCGAGCTCGACCGCACCATCATCGAGGCGATCAAGGATCCGCTGATCCACATCGTCCGGAACGCCATCGACCACGGGATCGAGTCGCCGGAACGGCGCGCCGCCGCCGGCAAGCCCGAGGAGGGTGCGCTCGTGCTCCGAGCCTACCACGAGGGGGGCCAGGTGATCATCGAGATCGCCGACGACGGCGCGGGCATCAACGCCGACAAGGTCCGGGCACGCGCCCTGCGCGACGGACGGATCACCGCGGAACAGGCCGCGAGGATGCCCGACCGCGAGGCGTTCAACCTCGTCTTCCTGCCCGGACTCAGCACCGCGGAGAAGATCACCAACGTCTCCGGCCGCGGCGTGGGCATGGATGTCGTCAAGACGAACATCGAACGCATCGGCGGCTCGATCGAGCTGCTCTCCGAGCCCGGTGCGGGAACCACGCTCCGCATCAAGATCCCGCTCACCCTGGCCATCATCCCGGCGCTGATCGTCACCTCGGGCGGCGAGCGTTTCGCGATCCCGCAGGTGAGCCTGGTGGAGCTGGTGCGCATCGACCCCGGTGGGGAAGGCCGTGGCATCGAGTCGCTCTATGGCGCCCCGGTGTACCGGCTTCGCGAACGCCTCCTCCCCCTCGCCATGCTCGACCGCGAGCTCGGGATCGCACCCACCGAAGCGGCCTCTCCGGAGACGGAACTCGGCTCGAACCTCATCGTGCTCCAGGCGGACGGCCGGCAGTTCGGGCTCGTCGTCGACGAGATCAACGACACCCAGGAGATCGTGGTGAAGCCGCTCTCCAAGATCTTCCGCAGCCTCACCTGCTACGCGGGGGCGACGATCATGGGCGACGGCCGGGTGGCCCTCATCCTCGACGTCCTTGGCCTCGCACAACGGGCGACGGTGCTCTCCGACGCCGCGGCACAGGCCACCGCGGTGGATCCCGACCGCGCCGCGGCCGTCCTCGGCGACCGGGAGAAGCTGCTCCTGATCGAGGCCGGCGGCGGATCCCGCCTCGCCATCCCGCTGTCCTCGGTGGACCGGCTGGAGGAGTTCGAACGTTCCCGCTTCGAATGGTCCGGCGGACGCCAGGTCATCCAGTACCGTGGCGGCATCCTCCCGCTGGTGCCCCTCAGCCGGCTTGTCCCGAACCTGCCCGAACCCGCCGACAACTCGGAGAACGCCCAGGTGGTGGTCCATTCCTCCGGAGGCCGCAGCATCGGCATCCTCGTCGGCCAGGTCAGCGACATCGTCGAGGAGGAGAAGTCGGAACGTCCGGTCGGCGACGGATCGGGTCTTCTCGGATCCGCGATCATCCAGGGCCGCGTGGTCGATCTTTTCGACCCGACGGGCCTACACCTGTCGGCCCTTTGATCCGATATCCAGCCTGCCGACCATGAGCGAGACCCGCCAACTCTGCACGTTCACCCTCGGGGACTTCTTCTTCGGGGTCGATGTCCTGAAGGTCCAGGAGATCATCCGCCACCAGGAGATGACCCGGGTGCCGCTGGCTCCCGAGGCCATCCGGGGACTCATCAACCTCCGGGGCCAGATCGTCACCGCCCTCGACCTCCGCAGCCGGTTGGGCCTTCCTCCGCGCTCCGCGTCCCTGCCCCCGACCAACGTCGTCATCCACACCCCCGACGGCCCCGTGAGCCTGCTCGTCGACGAGATCGGCGACGTGGTGGAGGTCGATGCGGCCGGTCTCACGCGCGCGCCGGACACGGTCCGGGGAACGGCACGCCAGGTCATCACCGGCGTCTTCCGGCTCAAGGAGCGCCTGCTCATCCTGCTCGACACCACGAAGGTCGTGGAACTGCCGGAGTCCGTTCCGGCCGCCTGATCGCGGAAGCCGAACCCTTTCGTCCCCTTTTCTGAAACCGAATCCATGAACACCAGCAGTCATACCGTCGTGGCTCCGCTCCCGTTCGAGCCGCGCGTCCGCCCCGACACCCACTCGCGTCGCGTCGTCGAATCCCGTCCACAGGGCGGCGGTTCCGACGGGTCCGCCCCCGGAAACCGGTTCCGGCTGGGAGGCTCCCTCAGGGGCAAGCTCCTCGTGCCGGCGCTCCTCGTCCTCGCCCTGAGCGTGACCGCCATCTACGTGGCCGTGCTCCGGATGTCCACGCGCCTCGCGTCCGAGCGGGCCTTCGCCCTCCAGGCCTCGGCCCGAAGCATCCAGGACCGCATCGACCGCACGCTCTTCGAACGCTACGGCGACGTCCAGGCCTTCGGCCTGAACACCGTCGTCCACCGGGATCTCAGCCGGGTCGACGACTCTGTCCGCTCGCAGATCACCGAGGCGGTCAACGCCTACGTGAAGGCCTACGGCTGCTACCCGGTGAGCTTCGTGACCGACCTCTCCGGCAGGATCGTCGCGGTCAATTCCGTGACCGCCGAAGGGACCCCGATCCCGGGCGCGACCGGCCTCCTCGGGCGCGACGTCTCCGGCCGCGAGTGGTTCAAGTCCGCCGCCGCCAAGAAGTTCACCACCGGCGCCCCGGTCGACGGTTCCCCGTTGCTTTCGGGCACCGTGGTCACGGATCCGGTCCCCAACGACGAGTTCGTCACCGAGCTCTACGGGACCAAGGCCCCGACCTGGTCGATGACCTTCACCGCCCCCGTCACGAAATCCGACGGCACCCTCGTCGGCTACTGGCACAACTGCTTCAGCTCCGCGATGGTCGAGCAGATCGTCGCCGACGAATACGGGAGCCTGAAGCGCCAGGGCCTCGCGACCGCCGAACTGAACGTCGTCGACCGGTCCGGTCTGCTCATCCTCGACGTGGATCCGGCCGAGACCGGCAGCGAGAAGCCGAGGCCGGACGACCTCTTCAAGTCGAACTTCCTCAGCTCCAACGAGGCCGCCGCGGTGGAAGCCGCCCGTGCCGGCGCCCCTGTGAACGGGGTCGTCACCGGCCGCAACGCCCGCATGAGCCGCGCCGCAGGGCATGAGTTCATCCAGGTCGGCGGATACAGCCGAAGCGCCCCTGTGCTCGGCTACGTCGGCTCCGGCTTCACCACTCTCGTCCGCTCCGAGCCCGCCGAGGCCTTTGCCGCCAGCGAGTCCCTCAAGCAGACCGTCATGCTGGCGGGAATCGTCGGACTCGTCATCGGCGCGGTGGTGCTCTGGTGGGTCGTCGGCGGCGTCGTCCGCGGAGTCACCCAGGTGAAGGACGCCATCGAAGGGCTGGCGCGTGGCGACATCTCGCGGGAGGTCGCCGTCTCGTCCGAGGACGAGGTCGGTGTCATGGCACGGGCCTTCAACACCGCCCGTGGCGGCTTGGTCGAGGTCTTCGAGTCCGACCGGGTCGACTGGAAGGAGATCTCCGAGAAGCAGCATGCGGTGCTTCGCCTGACGGAAAGCCTGAAGTCCACCCTCGCGACGGTGAACGAGAACGCGCAGACGCTTTCAGCCGCCTCGGAGGAGCTCTCGGCCACGGCGCAGCAGATGAACACGAACTCGACCGAGACCTCGGCCCAGGCCGGTGTCGCCGCGGCCGCCTCCGAGCAGGTCAGCCAGAACATCGCCACGGTCGCCACCAGCGCCGAGGAGATGAGCGCCAGCGTCAAGGAGATCGCCAAGAACGCCTCCGAGGCCGCACGCATCGCCACCCAGGCGGTCCGCGTCGCCGAGGAGACCAACCAGACCATCTCGAAGCTCGGCGAGAGCAGCATCGAGATCGGGCAGGTCATCAAGGTCATCACCTCGATCGCCCAGCAGACCAACCTGCTCGCCCTCAACGCCACCATCGAGGCGGCCCGTGCCGGCGAGGCCGGCAAGGGCTTCGCGGTGGTCGCCAACGAGGTGAAGGAGCTGGCCAAGCAGACCGCCGCGGCCACCGAGGACATCTCCCGCAAGATCGAGACGATCCAGGGGGACACCCAGGGTGCCGTGCAGGCGATCTCGCAGATCAGCTCGGTGATCACCCAGATCAACGACATCTCCAACACCATCGCCAGCGCGGTGGAGGAGCAGACGGCGACGACGAACGAGATCGCGCGCAACACGTCCGAGGCGGCCCGTGGAAGCACGGAGATCACCCGGAACGTCACCAGCGTCTCGCTGGCCGCCAAGAGCACCTCCGAAGGCGCCTCGAACACCCTCACGGCCGCCAACGAGCTGGCCCGGCTCTCCGCCGAGCTCAAGCGCGTGGTGGAGTCCGCCCAGGCCTGATCCGCCCGCCGTTGCGCCCCAGGGCTCCCGGCCCTGGGGCCCGCTCCGATGACTTTCTCCCCGCCAACCGACGACATCTCCGTCGCGCCCGCCGAATCGTTCGGACGGGGAGCGGCCGATCCCCGATGGGATGCCGTCGAGTCGGCCTCGACCCTCTTCGGTGGGGTCACGGCCTTCGTGGCTCTCCTCCCAGCCGGGGTCGTGGAGCTGGCGGCCGTCGCCGGATCCGATCCGGCCCGTGCCAAGGAGCTGGCGCCGCTGGTCTCCGTGGTGCGTGAGGTCGACGAGCCATGGGTCCTGGTCGGCGTCGAGTCCGGATCCGACAACCCCGACCACCTCCTCGCGGTGTCCCTTCGGCATGGCGACGGGGAGATCTTCGGCGCCCTCGCCGTGGCGATCCACGATGCGGCGGCGGCCTCGGACCCGAGAATCGAAACGCTTCTCCGGATCGCCGGCGGGCTCTCTTCGGAACATGGAACCGGGGCGTCCACCGGGACCGAAGCCGGCACCGCGCTTGCCGACACCGATTCCCGGATCCTGGCCGAGAAGTACCGCAAGGCCCGGGAGGAAGCGGAATGGAACGCGGCCCGGCTCCAGGAGACGCTCGACGCGGCCCTCGTGCTCGCGGAGGAGGCCCAGGCCTCCAGCCGCGCCAAGAGCGAGTTCCTCGCGGTGGTCAGCCACGAGCTGCGCACGCCGTTGACCGGCATCCTCGGGATGTCCGAGATCCTCTCGGCCACCTCCTCGGATCCGACGGTCCGCGAGTGTGCCGATGCGATCCGGGTCTGCGGGGACCGGCTCCTGTCGTCGGTCAACGACATCCTCGACTTCACCCGGCTCGAGTCCGGCGAGCTGTCCCTCGGGGCCGCCCTTTTCGATCCGGCCGCCGCCGTGGCGGACGCCGTGGCCGAGGCCGAGCCGCTGTTCCGCGGCCGGGGACTCCACCTCGAGTTCCGCCAGGGGCCCGGCCTGCCGGACCGTATCCAGACCGATCCGCGCCGGTTCCGGCAGGTCGTCGGCATCCTCCTTTCCAACGCCGCCAAGTTCACCGAGCACGGCGGTGCCGTGATCACGGTGGAGTCCGAGGAGATCCCCTCGCTCCACGACCTCTCCAGGATGGAGCCCCAGGTCCGGATCGGGGTCGCGGACACCGGCATCGGCATCCCGCCGGAACGCCAGTCGGCCCTGTTCCACCGGTTCCGTCAGGTGGACTCCGGACAGACGCGCCGCGCCGGCGGGCTTGGTCTCGGACTCGCCCTCGCCCGCGGTTTGGTCGGCCTCATGGACGGACGAATCGGCTTCGAGAGCGAGGTGGGACGGGGTTCCCGCTTCTGGTTCGCCGTGTCGCTCCATCCCCCTTCCGACCCCTCTCCTCTGCCCGTCATCCCGTCATGAAGCTCCTGATCGTCGACGACTCGCGCACCATGCGCAGCATCCTCGCCTCCTACGCACGTCCACTCGGCTTCACCGTCAGCGAGGCGGTGGACGGCAAGGACGCCCTCGAACAGATCGCCCGCCACCAGCCGTTCGACGCGGTGCTGATCGACTGGGACATGCCGGTCATGAACGGCATCGAGCTCCTTAGGATCCTCCGGGCCAATCCGACGTACGCGAACTGGAAGCTCATGATGGTGACCGCGCAGAGCAGCATGGGCGCCCTGACAACGGCCATCGAGATGGGAGCGAACGACTACCTGATGAAGCCGCTCACCGAGGAGATGTTCCAGGACAAGATGCGTTGCCTCGAGCTCGTCTCCTGAGCCGGCAAGACAACGAGCCCAACCTCCCCAATGGAACCCAACCCCAACGGCAGGATCCGCGTGCTGATCGTCGACGATGCGGTCGTCATGCGGCGCGTCATCTCCGAGGCGTTGGCGCAGGATGAGTCCATCGAGGTGGTGGGCACCGCCGCCAACGGCCGCATCGCCCTGGCCAAGCTGGACCAGGTCAAGCCGGACGTGGTGACCCTGGACGTCGAGATGCCGGAGATGGACGGCGTCGAGACCGTGAGGGAGATCCGGAAGCGCAACAGGACGTTGCCGGTGATCATGTTCAGCACGCTGACCCAGCGGGGAGCCGTGACCACTCTGGAGGCGCTCTCCGCGGGGGCGTCGGACTACGTGACCAAGCCGGCGAACGTCGGCAGCGTCATGGAGGGATTCAGCCGCCTCCGCCTCGAGCTGATCCCGAAGATCAAGGCCCTGTGCCGCCGCGGACCCGCTGCGCCGGCTGCCCCGGCGCCGAACGGCCACGCGTTTCCGGCCGGAGTTCCGCGCCCGCCGTCGCCGACTCCCGTCGCCCGTCCCGCCTCGCCGGTTCCTTCGCCGGCCCCGGCGACCGGCCCGGCGGCTCCTCCGGATGCGCTCTGCATCGGAAGCTCTACCGGGGGGCCGAACGCCCTCGTGGACGTCTTCAACGCATTCCCTGCGGCTCTCGACGTCCCGGTGCTGGTGGTCCAGCACATGCCGCCCCTGTTCACCCAGATGCTGGCCGAACGGCTGGACCGGATCGGAAACCTCCGCTTCTGCGAGGGCGCACAGGACATGCCGGTCCGTCCCGGTCACGTGTACATCGCCCCCGGCGGACGCCACATGGAAGTCGTCCGGGTGGCCGGATCGGTCCGCATCCGGCTTCATGACGGCCCCAGCGAGAACTCCTGCAGGCCCGCCGTCGACGTGCTCCTGCGCAGCGCGGTCGAGGCCTACAACGGCCGCCTGCTGGTGGCTATCCTCACCGGCATGGGCTACGACGGACTCCGCGGCAGCGAGACGGCGCGTCGGCGAGGGGCCCAGATCGTCGCCCAGGACGAGGCCACCTCCGTGGTCTGGGGCATGCCGGGCGCCGTGGTCCACGCGGGCCTCGCCGACCGCGTCCTTCCCCTCAACCAGATCGGCCCGGAGCTCGTCCGCCGCGTTTCCGTCCGCCGCCCATCGGTTCCGACCCTTCCCGCCGCCGTTCCTGTCGTCGTCCGTTGACCCCAAATTTCATGGCCATCTCCGTTCCGGATTTCACCTACATCGCCGACCTGGCGCGACGCCGAGCGGCGATCGTGCTGGAGCCCGGGAAGGAGTACCTGGTGGAGAGCCGGCTCACTCCGATCGCCCAGAAGGAGGGCCATGCCGGGCTCTCGGAGTTCATCGCCCGGCTCCGGACCGGTCCCGAGTCCGGCCCGATGCATTCCCGGGTCGTCGACGCCCTCACCACCAACGAGACCTTCTTCTTCCGGGACCACCATCCCTTCGAGACGCTCCGCAAGTCCGTGCTGCCCCCGCTGATCCAGGCCCGGGCGAACCTCCGACGGCTCACGATCTGGTGCGCCGCCTGCTCCACGGGCCAGGAGCCCTACAGCGTCGCCATGATGCTCCGGGAACACTTCCCACAGCTCGCGTCGTGGAAGGTCCAGATCCTGGCCACGGACATCTCCCCGCGCGTGCTCGACCAGGCGCGCAAGGGCGTCTACTCCCAGATCGAGGTGAACCGCGGACTTCCCGCCATCTACCTGGTGAAGCATTTCACGCAGAACGGCGGCGGCTGGATGGTCCGCGACGAGATCCGCAAGTCGGTGGAGTTCCGCGAGCTGAACCTCATCCAGTCCTGGGGTTCCCTGCCGGTCTTCGACGTGGTCTTCATCCGGAACGTGCTCATCTACTTCGACGTGCCGACCAAGCAGACCATCCTGCGGAACATCCGTCGGAACATGGCCCCGGACGGCCAGCTCTTCCTCGGCACCGCCGAGACCGCGATCAACCTCGACGCGGGTTTCACCGCCGTCTCGCACCCCAGCATCACGACCTACCGGCCCGCGTGATCCGGGATCCGGGGCGGCCACGGAGGCGCGGCGGCCACGGAGCGGGATCCTGAGTAGGAGGCGTTTCCCTGGGCGAACGGCCAACGGCCTGTCCCCGGCTTTCACCGTGTCCCGGGAATGGACACCCGATCGAATCTCCGGCCCGGCGTGGCCGGAAGCGGAGTGTCCGAAAGGGCTCAGCGTTCCCAGCGGCCGCGGGTCCAGGCGAGGACGCATCCGCCGGCGAACAGGACGAGGCTCCCGGCGAGGGCGAGCAGCCCTGCGGGTCCATGCTGGACGATCCAACCGCCCGGGGTCGTGACCGCGAGCAGCGCCGCCGTGGCCGGAACCTGGAGCAGACGGGTCCAGCCGCGATGCCAGGCGATCCAGGACCACGCCGTCACCAGGACGGAAGCCGCCACCAGATCCACGACCAGTTCCGAGGGGATGGCCGACGGAGGACGGTTCCACGCGGTCAGGATCCAGACCGCCAGCACGGCGTTCCGGACCCCGTCCTGGCCCCGGCTCTCGCCGTCCTTCCAGAAGAGGCTGTGGACGGCGATCCAGGCGAGTCCGGCCTGGAGGGCGAGGTTGCCGTCCGAAACGCGGTTCCAATGGAGGACGCCCGCGCCGATGAACGCCCCTGCGACCAGGCCGCTCCGCGCGGAGCACCTCAGGAAGGAGGCGATCACGGCGAGGAAGCCGGAAGTCGCGAGAATCCAGGCGCCACGGCCCTCAATGCCGGTGGCCGGTTGGATCCATTCCAGGGGCAGGGCCAGGAGCGCGGCCAGCGCGGAAAGTCCCGCGGCGGCGCGCAACAAGGGACCTTCCGAACGGTGGAGCACCGCCTGCCGGGCCAGGGCTGCGGCTCCCGCGGCCGCCAGGGCCGGGAAGAGGCGGTCGTGGCCGAAGGCCAGAAACGGGGACGCGGAGGCGATGGCCCACGCGGCGAGACGCAACCTCCTTGTCGGGACACGCACGAAGTCCCCGAGGCGCATGACGAGAACCCAGGCCGTCGCGGCGGCCGCCGGGGCCAGGTATGCGGCGGTCATCGGCTGCTTGCCGATGTAGGCGCAACTCCATCCGTGCACGCCGGTCGCCCCGATCCAGAGGCCTCCGACAAGCAGGGGCAGCCAGGGGCGTTCCGGGGGCAGGATTCCATGGCGGTCCGCCTGGGGAAGGGAGACGGCCGACAGGATCAGTAGAGGAAGCGCCACACACCAGAAGGCGTCGTTGTAGGGTTCCCAGTCGGTCACCATTCCCGCCCTGACCACCGCCTGCAGCCGCAGTGGCAGGCCCATGTTCAGGACCAGGATCCCGGCTCCGAGCATCAGGAGCCTTCCGGGAAGCGGGAACCGCGGGAAGCCGCGTCGGATCGCCCAGATCCGCGACACCGCCATCAACGAGGCGCTGGCCACCAGCACCGTGCCCAGCACCGGGTCGATCATCACTCCCTGGGTGACCAGGAGGAATGGGGCCAACGCCAATCCCTGGTCGAGCACCGCCAGCAGCGTGCTGTCGTACCACAAGGCGCGCCGGGACAGGAGGAGCGCGGTCGCCACCACCAGGATCTCGTAGCCTTCGAGGGCGGTGAAGTTGAAGAGCAGCTTGCTCTCCTCCCGCTCGAGGAACCCGGGATCGACCGACAGCCGGTTGAGTCCGAAGAGGAGCAGGGCGGCGCTGCCGAGGAAGAAGGGGTTGCAGACCAGGAGACGCCGGAGCCACGCCAGGGCTGTGCGGGCGGAGTCCGGTCCGGTCGTCCGATCGGAAGGTGGCGGGAGCATGCCTCCCCTTGGCAGTTCCCGTGCCAAGGGAATGGCGACGGTTCCGCCGGCCTCCGGGAGCGGACCGGGTTTCCCGCCCCGGTCTGTCTACCGCCCTTCCGGGAAGTCCCGGCGGTACCGGCGAAGCAGGGCTTCCGGATCGTTGGGGACCACGTAGATCCTCTGTCGCACCCGCTTCGTCTCGCCCGGCCCGAGTCCTCCCACCGCGGGGTCGCTGTGCAGGCATACATAGACGCCTTCGAAAAGCTCATGCGTCCGGTCGGAAGCCGTTGCCAGGATCCACCGGTCGTCGGAGGAGATGCACCCGATCAATCCGTTGACCGGCCTCATGCGGGCGATCGGCCGCGGGTTGGCGTCCGCCTCGGGCACGCCGGGCATCGGGAACACCTGCCCGCCGAGGTACCGCGCCGCCAGGGTCCGACCGGTCGCGTCGAGGGTGGTCAGGCCGTTGGTGGTGAACACGAACGCCCGTCCCGTGAAGTTCGTCTGCGAACGGCCGGTGAAGGCGCCGACGCGGATGCAGGCCGGCTGGAACCATTGCAGGTCGCTCGGGCCTTCCCCGTTCCGGGTGATCGCGAAGTCGATGGCGAGCCCGTCCTCGACGCACTCCACGGTGTGCCGCACTTCCACGCCGGGATCCACCCGGGTGAGGAACTCCAACCGGCGTCCGTCCGCGCTCGCCTCCTTCAGGGTGGTCCGGTGCGGCATCACGGAGTCCCCCCAGACCCGGTCGTGGGCGCCCGGGCGCAGGAACGCCTCCAGGTACCAGATCGGCACCGGGCCGCCGGGCAGGCCGGGCCAGTCGAGGGTCAGCACGTTGTTGGTCCACGAGATGCGGTGAACCGGCGGGTCGGCCCGGAGCGGGATGCCGGAGCCGAGGACGGCGAACAGGAGCAGGAGGAACGAGTTCGGTCGGATCATGGATTCGCAGGAGGGTCGCGATGCCTGCGGTGGCATCGCGCGCAACCCTCGGTGAACTTCCGGAAGGTGTTCTCGGCCGCGGCGGGATCCCGGACTCCCGCGAGCTGGTCCGCCAGATGGGAAGCCTGGTCCGCCGCCTCCGTCAGCCCGCTTCGGAGCTCCCCGCCGGCGGGGCCGGATCCGTCCAGGCGTGCGGACTCGCGGAAAAGCTCCGACAGGCGGGTCGCCATCGCCGCTGCGGCCACCGCTTCGGACGCCGGGCCGAAGGCGTCTCCCCGTTGGCTTCGCAACGCCTCCAGTTCGTGGTCCACGGCCACCATCGCCCGCACCAGCGGTTCCACGGGCGTCGTTTCCGGCAACGGATCCGCGATGAGCGCGATCTCGTCGGGCGGGATCGGCGGGGCGTTGGTCGCGTCGCGGTGCAGGCCGACATACCGCGGATCGGTCCCGGCAACGGTGAGCCACGCCGAGGCCTGGGCGGCCGTCCACCGGTGCAGGGTGCGGGCGACGGCCGCCGCAGCGGCGGGACCGCGATGACGTCCCTGGTGGCAGTGGATGTAGAACGGGCCGGGAAGCGTTGAAACCGCCTTCGCCAAACGCCGCAGCGCGTTCGTGCCCACACCGTCGTATCCGATCGGGACATGCACATACCGCATGCCGTGTCTCCGGGCCCGCTCGAGGTCCGGCTCCATGCCGTCGACGCTCACCACCGTCCGGACTCCCTGCGCCGCCAGGGAATCGAATCCGGAGCCACCGCGGGGCTGGCCGCCGCAGAGCAGTCCGTGTCCGAGGTCGTGGACGTTCTCCAGTCCGGGGATCTCCAGCCGCCGAGCCGTGTTCGTTCCGGGCTCGACGGGGGCGCCGTGTCCGGCAACCGGCCCGGGATTCCCTTCCGAAGCGCCGGACGCGGCCGGGATCAGGAGGGCCGCGGTCAGGACCAGGCCTCGGAGACCGTGGAGGAGCATTGACGAACCATTCCGCGCAGCCGCTGGCGGTGGAAGCCGGGAGTTGCCGCGCCGCGGGCATGGACCGGGATGCGGCTCGACACCCTGGAGCGGGAACCGGCAGCATCCCGTCCAAATCGTGAGTCCACGCATCAAGGTCCTGCTGCAGCTCCCGGCGATCCTCCGGCGATACATCCCGCTGGCCCGACCGGGATGGAAGCTGCCGCTGGCGACCTTCCTGTTGATGCTGGTCTCGGCCGCGCTGGACGCCCTCGGGATCAGCCTCCTGGTGCCCCTGATCGACCTGCTCCAGGGCGGCGTCGCCTCCTCGGAACGCACGGAATGGATGCTGGGCAAGATCCAGGCGATCTTCCCGGGCCGTCCGCGGGAGGCCTTGCTGGCTCCCTATGTCGGCCTGGTGGTCACTGCGTTCACCCTCCGCGGACTGGCCGCCTGGACGGTGATCGTCTCCGTGACGCGCCTCACCGGACGCGTCTCCCAGAACCTGCGGGAGGCCCTTTGCTCGAGCCTGCTCACCGCACGCCCGGAGGTCTTCGACCGCACCAAGGGGGGAGAGCTGAACAACCTCTTCACGAACCACCTCGGTTGGGTCGTCCTCGGGTTCGAGAACCTGATCCAGGTCCTCTTCCGCGGTTCGCTCATCGTCGCCGCCCTGGTCTATGTGGTCCTCGAGTCGTGGCAGGTCGCCGGGCTGCTGGTGGTCATCATCCTCCTGCTGGCCGGGCCGGTGGCGCTGCTTCAGGCCCCGATCAAGCGGCGGGGCGCCCGGCAGGCCGCGTTGCAGACGCGCTTCGCCGGGTTGCTCAGCGACGTCTTCACGGGCATGCGCGTGATCCGCTTCTCCGGCGCCCAGCCCGAGATGTCCCGTCGTTTCCACGGGGCGGTCGAAGAGGTGGCGCGGGCCGAGCTCTCCAACCGGCGCATCGCCTCCCTGGTGCCGGTGCTGCTCGAGTTCTTCGCCCTGATCGCGGTCATGCTGATCATCCTGGTCTCGTTCCACTGGCTGATCCGCGAGAAGCTTCTCGCGGCCAACGAACTGCTCGGGATCCTCCTCGCGGCGTCCCGGATGGTCCCCAACCTCAACATGGTCGCGACCGCCTACGGCCTCCTCTCGGTCGCCTCGGGCTACATGGAACAGCTGGAACCCTGGTTCCGGCTTCCCCTGTTTCCCGCCCGCCCCTTCGGCGGCCGCGAGTTCACCGGCATCGGCCACGATCTGAGATTCGACTCGGTGGACTTCAGCTACGCCCCGGACCGCCCCGCGCTGACCTCCGTCTCTTTCGACGTCCCCTCGGGCGCCAAGGTCGCCCTGGTCGGCGCGTCGGGTTCCGGCAAGAGCACGGTCGCCGCCCTGCTCATGCGCCTGCGCGAGCCCGGTGCCGGATGCGTCCGCGTCGACGGCGTCGACTACTGGGAGTTCTCCGCCGAGTCCTGGCAGAGGCACCTCGGCGTGGTGGAGCAGGAACCGTTTCTCTTCCACGACACTATCCGCGCCAACCTCACCTTCGGCCTTCCTGACCTTTCGCCCGAACGGATCGCCCAGGCCCTCCGGACCGCCGACCTCGACGCCGTCATCGCCGCCCAGCCGCAGGGCCTCGACACCGTCATCGGCGAACGCGGCGCCACCCTCTCCGGTGGCCAACGCCAACGCCTCGCCATCGCCCGGGCCGTCGCCCGCGATCCGCGCCTGCTGATCCTCGACGAGGCGACGTCCGCCCTCGACACCGCCACGGAACGCGAGGTCCAGAAGGCGCTCGACGCCGCGATGTCCGGCCGCACCACCCTCATCATCGCCCATCGGCTTTCGACCGTCCGCAACGCCGACCGCATCGTCGTCTTCGACCACGGCCGCGTCGTGGAGCAGGGCACCTGGGACGAGCTCATCGGACGCGAGGGCGCGTTCGCCCGTCTTGTGAAGCTGAACGAACTGAAGGGCTGAGCCCCGGGCCGGTGGTTCCGCGCGGGCCACGAGACCGGAAAGCCTCACGAATCCAACCCGGTTCCGGTCCTCCCATGAACACCCGATCCTTCCCCCTCCTGGCCCGTTCCGCCTGGGGCTGCCTCGCCGCGGTCTCCCTTTGGGCGGCCGATCCGCCACCCCTTCCGGTGCCGGCCTCGGCAACGAACCCGCCTCCTTCCGCCGTCGCCACGAAGTCCCGCCAGTTCCTCGGGATCCTGCGGCTCGCGCCGAGGTACCACGACGCGGCGGCGATGACCCCGGACGCCCAGGCGGCCATCGGACGGCACTTCCAACGGCTCCTCGCGGCCGCCCGGTCCGGCCAGGTCCTGCTCGCCGGACGCACCGACGAACCCAACGACAAGACCCTCGGCCTGGTCGTCTTCGAGGCCGCCGACGCCGCCGAGGCCGAGCGGTTCATGGCGGAGGACCCCGCGGTGGTCGCCGGCGTGATGCTCCCCGAGGTCCGCCCCTACCAGGTCGCGCTCATGCGTTCGAAGGCTCCCGCGGACGAAGGCCGCCCTTCCGGCAAGTGACGGCCGGGGACATGTCCGTCCTGCGGGGAACTTCCCGCTTCGAACCTTCTCCGCGCTTCCGTTAGGCTCCCGGGCATGACCCGGCTTCCTGTGATCACGGCCGTGCTGTTCCTCGCCGGACTCCCCGTGCTCCCCGCAGAGCCGGATCCTGTTGTCCGGATGCTTGTTCCCGGCTTCACCGTCGAGGAGCTTCCGGTCCGGCTTTCGAACCAGAACAACCTCCGCTTCGCCCCGGACGGCTCCCTCACGGTCCTCGGCTACGACGGCCGGGTCTGGACGCTCCGGGATTCCGACGGGGACGGCCTCGAGGACTCCGCGACCGCCTTCTGGGATCGCCCCACGTTGCGGGTTCCCCTCGGCATGGCCTGGTCCCACCGCGGACTCGTCGTGTCCTCGCAGGGCAAGGTGTCCCTGCTGGCCGATTCCGATTCCGACGGGAAGGCCGACACCGAAACGGTCCTGGCTTCGGGTTGGCCCCGCACCGACGTCGGCAGCGGCGGCGTGGACGCCACGGCGGCGACGCTCGACGACGCCGGGAACCTGTATTTCGGGTTGCTGGTCGCGGACTATTCGAACGCCTACCGGCTGCGGAAGCGCAGTGAACTCACGTCCGCCGACAAGGCCTGGTTGCGGGAACAGGGGCGTTCCGAAGAAGGCGATCCGGGTGACGAGGTCTCCCTGTACGATGTCCGGTCCCCGCGCGGCACGATCCAACGGCTCGACACCGCCACGGGGCGTTGGTCGACCTTCGTCACGGGGATCCGCGTTCCGGTCGGCCTCGCCATCGGCCCCGGCGGCGGCCTTTTCGGTACCGACCAGGAAGGGGAGACCTGGATGCCCAACGGCAATCCGCTCGACGAACTGAACCACCTGGTCGAGGGACGGAACTACGGGTTCCCGCCGCGCCACCCGCGTTGGCTTCCCGACCTCGACTCGGTGCCTCCCGTGGTCGGCTTCGGTCCGCAGCACCAGAGCGCCTGCGGGCTGGTGTTCAATTCCCCGCGGGCCGCCGAACGGCCGGGCGCGCTTCCGGAGCGGCCCCTACGACGTTCGGGCCCGGGGCAGGGACTCTTCGGGCCGGACGGGTGGAGGGGCGACTTCCTGGTCGCCGGCCAGTCCCGGGGCAAGCTCTGGCGGGTCCAGTTGACGCCGACGCCGGACGGTCCGGTCGGACGTGTCCACACGATTGCGCGGTCCTCGATGCTCGTGACCGACGTCGCGGTTTCCCCGAGGGGTGACCTCTATCTCTGTGCGCACAGCGGTCCGCCTGACTGGGGCACCGGTCCGCAGGGACCCGGCCGGATCTTCCGCATCCGCCACAGCGATCCGGAGTCGCCCCAGCCGGTCCGAGCCTGGGCCGCTTCCCCGACCGAGGTGCGTGTGGACTTCAATCGTCCGCTGGATCCCGCCGTGGCCCGTTCCGCGGTTCCGGATGGCGCCACGATCGAGTTCGGCGAACATGTCCGGGCCGGCGACCGGTTCGAGAACCTCAAGCCACCCTACGCCGTGGTGCAGCAGCAGGACGCGACGCCGCGTGGACGGCTGGGTGTCCGCTCGGCCCGGCTGGAGAACCGCGGAACGACCCTGGTGCTGGAAACCCTGCCGCATCCGCTCGCGGTCACCTACGCGTTGACGCTTCGTGGCGTCCGGAAGGAGGGATCGGACGCGGCCGGCGTCACCGTCGACCTCGACTACGACCTGGCCGCGTCCCGTGATCCCGGCTGGAAGCTTCCGAAGGACGCGCCCCGCGAGGCCTGGGCCCGGTTGGCGGCGTGGGCTCCTCCGGTCAGGGCCTCCTCCGGCACCGACAGCCGCGAGGTCGCCGCCGAACCGGGTGACTGGGAGAACGGCCGGGAGCTGTTCCATGGCGGGAAACTCCAGTGTGCGCGCTGCCACCGGATCCGGGGCGAAGGGGCGACGGTCGGTCCCGACCTGAGCAACCTCGTCCACCGGGACCGCGGGACCATCCTGCGCGATCTCCGCGAGCCCGACGCGGCGCTCCATCCGGACTACGTCACCCACGCCGCGACCCTCGCGGACGGCTCCGGGGCGGTTGGGTTCCTCCGTTCCGACGAACGCGGAGGCGTCCGGTTGGCCGACGTCGAGGGGCGGGAGAGGTCATTGACCGCTTCCGAGGCGGCCACGCTGAAGCCGACCGCGCACAGCCTGATGCCGACGGGCTTGCTCGACGGGCTTTCGGCCGAAGGCGTGCGGGACCTCCTCACCTACCTGCAGCATGCGCCGACCCCGCGGGACCGCGGCGACGTGGCGGCGGCCTTGGCGCGGACTTCCTCAAACGCGATTCCGGGCAAGGAGTTCCGGGTGGTGTTGGTGGCTTCGAAGCAGGACCACGGCCCCGGGCAGCACGACTATCCGGCGTGGCAGAAGCAGTGGTCCGGGCTCCTGGGCGGACTGCCCGGGACGAAGGTGGAGACCGCCTGGGAATGGCCTGACAAGGACCAGTGGGGAAGCGCCGACGTGGTGGTGTTCTACTTCTGGAACCACAACTGGTCGGAAGCCAGGTACCGGGAACTCGACACGTTCCAGACCCGGGGCGGAGGCCTGGTCCTGCTGCATTCGGCGGTGATTGCCGACGGGGATCCGGAGCGGTTGGCCGAAAGGATCGGCCTTTCCGCCACCCCGTCGCGGGTGA
>CAIYXO010000838.1 GCA_903930165.1 uncultured Verrucomicrobiota bacterium
GGGCCGCTTCCAGGGAATCTCCCAGCTCGAGCCAGCCTTCGGCTGCGCTCAGGTAGTGCTTGTCGGGAAATCCGATCCCTTCCACGTCGCGAAGTTATTCGGGGTTCGCGCCCGCCGGCAAACCCGAATTGCCTTTGAGGAGAACGGGCTGCCCCTGTAGAGCCCGACCGGACGAGGACTGATTTTCCTCAAGCCGGGCGGCGGTAACGCCGATCCGTCGAAAGGGGAGAAGGGTGAGTCCTTTCCGACCCTCCAACTCGCCATGCCGAAACCCGTTGCGTCCTCGCCCGGTCCTGAGAAGGCCGGCGGGCCGCCTGCTGCCCCCGGGGCTGCAGGACGGCAGGCGATGCTCTGTGGCTTCCTCGCCCTGGGAGCCTTGCTGGTCAACTTCGTGCCGATGGAAGCGGTCACCGGTCTCCGGTTGTGGGGCGGAGCCTTCCCGGCGATGCTCGCCGCTCTGCTGCTGGGGCCGGTCCATGGAATGGTTGCGGGCGTCGCCGCAGGCCTCGGACTGGGGCTCGTCGTGGGAGATTGGCTCCCGACACCCATTCTTGCGTTGGCCGGTTACGGGGTCGGCCTTGCGACCCGCCGTGGGATCTCTCCGATCGCTGCCGCGGTCGGCTTCTGGACCTTGATCGGACTGCCCTCGGCGTGGGTCACCTACCGTTTCCAGTATCCGGACGGTGGCATCCTCAACCTTCTGCGTGCGCTGGAGCTGCCCTTCAACTCCGTGGTCGGCGTGGTGCTTGCCGACGCCTTGAGGCTCTTCCCGCCGCTGCGCAGGATCGCCGGCGACCTGGGCCTTCTTCGTGATCGCGCGCCCTTCCGGGCCTATCTTCTCGGCGGATTCACCGTGGTGGCCACGGTTCCGCTGCTTCTTCTCAGCCTCCTCTACGGCCGGAACCTGTCCCGGCGTCAGCTTCAGGACGCACAGCTCGACCTGAACCGCGCGACGAGATCGGTCCGCGGCGCGATCCAAGATTACATCCGCCAAAACGAGCTCGCGGTTCTGACCCTTGCCCGACAGATCGACATGGGACGTCGCGAGGCGGCGACCGGTCCGATGGAAGTCGTCCGAAACCAGTACCCGGGGCTGCTCCGCATCCGGCTTCTCGACGGAGCGGGAAAGGTTCTGCTCCAGGCTCCCGCATCCGCTGGGCCCGCGTACTCCGGCGCTTCCCTCGTCGAACGGGTGTCGAAGTCCGAGGAACCGTCCGTCCTCGATGCGGTGTTGGAGGCGAAACGCTCTCATCTTGGAATTGGAGTCCGGCTCCGTGGATCGGCAGGAGCCGGTCCCGGAGTGCTCGCCGGCGAGTTGGCGCTCGACGGGTTCCCGGCCTTGCAGCGTTCCTACGAGGGACTGCGGGAGGTTTCCCTGCTCATCGCCGACCACACCGGGCGGGTGGTCTTCAGCACCCGGCCTCAGGAATTCCCGACCGGCTCAAGCATCGCGGAAGCGCCGTTCTGGGCGGGATCCGCCGCCGCCGCCGACAGCGGTGATTTCCGTTTCAACCTTCCCGGGGCCAAAAGGGGTTCCGATCCCGGCGTCCAGATCGCCTGCGCCATGAGCACCGTCCGACCCGGAGGAGAGGGCGCATGGCGTGTGATCCTCTGGCAGCCGGTGACGGAAGCCGAGCGTTCGGCCGCGATTTACTACACCTGCTGCATCGGCAGTTCGCTGGGAATCGTCGCCGTCTGCGTCCTTCTCTCCGGAATGCTCGCCGCCCGGATCACCCAACCGATCGAAAGGCTGGTGGAAAGGGTCCGTGCCTTCGACTTGGAGGTCCGTCGCGACCCGGTCGGACCCGGTGCATCGGGGCCCGCGGAGGTGGTTGAACTCTATGAGACGTTCACCGCGATGGAAGGCCGCGTCCAGACCGCGCATGGGGAGGTCAAAGAGGCTCTCGTCCGCGTGGACCAGGCGAACCGGGATCTGCGGGAGGCGCTTTCCTCGGTGGAGCAACAGGTGGCGGACCGGACCCGGCAGCTTGAGGATGCCAGCCGTCGGGCCACCATGGCCGATCGGGCCAAGGGCGAGTTCCTCGCCAACATGAGCCACGAGATCCGGACGCCGATGAACGGCATCCTTGGTATGTTGCACCTGCTTGACGGCACCCAGTTGACCGCGGAGCAGAAGGAACTGTCGGACACCATCCGTTCGAGCGCGGAGGCGCTCCTGACCATCCTCAACGACATCCTGGACTTCTCCAAGATCGAGGCGGGGATGATGCGTCTCTGCCTGGAACCCTTCGATCCCGCGGTGCTGGTCCGGTCGGTGGCGAAACTCTTTTCCGGCCAGGCGAGCGAGAAGGGACTCCGGCTGGAAGCGGTGGTCGATCCCGCATCGCCTTCGCGGGTTGCCGGTGATCCCGACCGCCTGCGCCAGGTCCTGAACAACCTCGTCGGTAACGCGGTGAAGTTCACCAGCTCGGGTTCCGTGACGATCTCCCTTTCGGTGGTGTCCAGGACCCCGGAACGGGCCCGATTCCGGTTCGAGGTTTCCGACACGGGAATGGGCATGAACGAAGAGGTCCAAAGCAGGCTGTTCCAGGCGTTCGCGCAGGGTGACAGCTCGACGACTCGACGCTACGGAGGCACCGGGCTGGGCCTGGCGATCTCCAGGCAACTCGTCGAGATGATGGGAGGCGGGATCCGCGTCCGCAGTCGGTCGGGCGAAGGGTCCGTCTTCACCGTCGAGCTCGAGATGGCCTGCAC